>CAZAST010000090.1:0-8404 GCA_964487805.1 uncultured Syntrophaceae bacterium | reverse complement strand
CAGCACATCGCGAAGAGCCTGCGGTATGTGCCTGATGATTTCGATGATCTGTGTCGCAGGCGTAGGAGAGGCGTAATGACCGGCAACCCGGTTGACCCGCATGGCGGCCAGGGCAGCTTTCTCTAACGGCATTCCCCCATCGATGAGGGCGGAGACAATGCCCGTCAAGGTATCGCCGGTTCCGCCAATGGCTTCCATCGCCTCGGCGGCCGGCTCGTTGACTGTCCCAATGATCCCCTGCGCGTTGGCCAGGTAGTCCGTCTCTCCCTTCACGAGAAGATACCGGGCCGCGTTCCCATGGGCATACGCCCGTGCAATCAGATCGGGAACCCGGTTTTCTTCGTGGAGAATGAAGCCTCTGGTATAGAACGGGTGGGGCGCCTCTTCGTCGGCGAGAAAGGCGAGCTCGCCCGCGTCGGGGGTAAACAGATCGTAGAGAGACGCCTCCCCGCTCATTTTGGCCGCGTACATATAGCCCGCGTCCGCTATCAGCGTTGGTTTCGGGGATGAATTGCCAAGAACGACCTGCAGCCGTTTATGCCAGTGGACGATGGGCTGGAGATAGTGAAAGGTCATCGTTTCAAAACGCGCGCGCGGCAACACATCTGTCAGGTGAGCATAGAGACGGCGGCTTCCCTTCCCCGTTCCCGTGTCCCCCACAAGGTACGTGAACACCGAACCGCCAAGCGTATCCGCCGTTACTGCGGCGGCTGCAAGGAGCGCGGGTGTGCCTCTGTTGACATCAAGAAGCGTCTCCGCGATCTTAAGTTTTTCGTCCACCCACCGGACATCACCTTCCAGAAGTGGAAAATCGTTCGAGGGAACCGTGCCCGCTACGCAGAGCATTGCCGATGAACCTCCTCATAGGCGAGTTGAAGCGCGTACCCGCAGAGTGTGTGCCCGATTTCACGGGGAGTTGGTGCGGTTTCAATGGTGTGCCCTATCATCGACGCGGCCAGGTAGGGCACATCAGGGCAGCCGCCTCCCGATATGTTGACGATCGTGCGGGCAGTCTTATCCACCGTCAGTTTCATGTTGGCCGCTCGAACCATGAGATATCGGCCGAAATCCTTGATCTGAAAAATGTCGACAGGCTGCAGCAGGGGACTCGTAACGGGGACAACCTGTAACGGCGGAATTCCCTCCTTCCTGAGAACATTCACGATCTGCAGTTCTTCAATCAAAGGAAATTCGATGACGAGATCACATCCCCGGCGAACCTCCGGGGGAGGCCCCATAACATGGATGTCCCAGCCCTGTTGTTTTAATACCGTTTCCGCCTGGATGACCTCGCTGGTGTTTTCAAACACCAGGATGCCCCGGTCCGCCTGATCGGCCGGATCGCGAGGGGCGCTTGTATGACCGGTTCGTTTCAAAAAGTTGAACGCGGACATGGGTTTCATCCTTTCTTGATCGTGATATGATATTCGGGAGCATCCTCGGTGATAGAGGTAACGTTCCATCCTCTATTCTCCGCGGCTCGGGAAACATTTTCCTTGGAAGCGTCGCTGTCAACCAGAACGATGATTTCATCCGCTCCGCCGGCCTTGATTTCGTCAAGCGTCATAAGAACCGGCTGGGGGCAGGAAAGTCCGCGCGCGTCTACTGTTTTCGACATAACTTATTCCTCTCTTTCATGCGATTCGTTTTCTCATGGTAAAACCGATGAACAGGCACACCGCAATACCGACAATCACGGCCGGAATCCCGTAGGGCCCCACACCGGCAGGTGAACTGGCGAGGCCGAAATTGTGTGCGATCCCCGCGCCGACGATCATGCCCATGACAAAGATCGCCGCGTCACCGTCCCCCTCCCCGGAAAGGAAGAGCTGGCGTCCGGGACATCCGCCGGCAAGGCAGAACGCCAGACCTGAGAGCGCCATTCCCGCAAAATTCCACAGGTGCATCGTGTGAGAAACGGGCTGTCCCGCGAATCCCGCCTTGAACTGGCCGAAGATAAAATTGACTATGAATGCGGTGACAATCAGAGCGATGAACCCCGACAGGAGGTGCGATTGACGGAAGAGAACAAAATCCCGGATGGCGCCCATGGTACAGAAGCGGCTCCGCTGTGCGAGAAAGCCGATAAAAAGCCCCACAATGAGAGAAATGACCAGAGGGGCGTGCATGGAACCGGGACCTTTGAGGCTGTAGAAAAGAACGCCGCTTTTTTCCTTTCCTTCGATCTGGGGAAACACCAGCATGAGCAAAAAGAGCCCCACCATGAACAGGGGGAGCATCCATCCCGCGGCGGTGTGCGTCTGCTGTGTCCGCCCCAGGGTATATCCATTCTTCAGGAACAGTGTCCCGATCCAGATGCCGAAGATAAGACCCAGGAGACCGAGAATGGCATTCCCGTCACCGCCGGCCAGCCTCAGCGCCGCACGCCAGGGGCACCCCAGAAACACGAGCGCTCCGATCATGGCGAAGACGCCCAGGAAAAAGCGCACGATCGGCGCCGAACCCAGACGGGGGCGGAATTCCTTGAACAGATACGCGGCAATCAACGATCCAACGACAAACCCGATGATTTCGGGGCGGATGTACTGCACCACCGCGGCCCGGTGCAGACCGAGGGCGCCGGCAATATCCCTCTCAAAACAGGCGACACAGATACCCATATTGCCGGGATTTCCCATTTTCTGCAAGAGCGGCGCGAGAATGCCGATGACGACACCGACGCCGATGATACCCCACCGCCCCGCGAACATGTTTTTCATCCCCTTCATTGAACTCCTCCTCAGATTGATTCTCACAACATTCCCGAATCCGCCATGACAAGTAAACAGATACGGCGTCGCTGTAATCCAGATACCGGAAAGATCAGAGATCCTTTCGCAATCGCATCTGGAAAGGGCTACAGGATGTGATGCGCCGTATTTATCCTCATAAATATGAATATGTCAAATTCATATACAGAATATAATACCCCCTGATAATTACTCTATTCTATAATGAAAGTCTCCACGCATGCAGGTCGCAGCCGTGCGTTAAAACGCTATCGGAAATTGAGGAAAGAAAATATGATTCGCACAGAAATAAAAGACCTTCCTCTCCGGGAAGAAATGCCATCTTTGTGAATGGATGAAACGGAGCAATTTTCAACAGGGTATGATATAGATTTACCAGGGTCCCGCTCTGCCGGTGCAGCGTGAATCAGAATGCAAAGCGGAATGCGGGCATCTTTTGCTGAATGCGAACCGGGCATGTGACAGAATGATAATTGAATACACGCCAATTGGAGTGATCCATTCGCCCTTCAAAAAACTCGAAGGGATGCCGATTCAACCGGCGGGAGCGTCAGGGATCAGGGGCCGCGTCGAGGTGTTCGAGAACTTCCAGGAAGGGCTCATGGATCTCGACGGCTTCTCCCACATCGTCCTTCTGTACCATTTTCACCAGGGCCGGGGATTCAACCTGAAAGTTGTGCCGTTCCTGGATTCAACGCAGCGGGGGCTTTTCGCGACCCGCGCGCCGAGACGCCCTAATCCCATCGGGCTTTCCGTCGTGCGGCTCGACAGGATCGAAGGGGGTGTCCTGCACATTGAGAATATTGACATCCTTGACGGAACCCCCCTGCTGGATATCAAGCCCTATGTTCATGAGTTCGACACGCAGACCGAGATACGCACCGGCTGGCTTGAAAAGGGACGTAAGACGGTTTCAGACAGAAAATCAGATGGCCGGTTTAAATAGGATTGAAAAAGAAACGCGCCTCTCTCCGACGTGTTCTCATACCTCCATACTAAGAAAATATCAGCAACTATCGTAATCACCAAAGGTTCTCTCCGGACATGGACATGGTGAGAAGGCGGACACGAAGCCCCCGGGTGTTTTCCGGAAACGTCAAGCGCCATGGGGGACACTCTCCGCAAAGCGCGACCCAGCCTTTCTTATTCTGAGGGAGACTATGGCGTGAGAGCAATCTGTTCTATCGGAAATTTCCCGGCTACTTATCAGACGATCGAAGCGCAGCCTCTGCCCGGGATTTTCTGAATATGCCGATCACGGTCCAGATGATCCCGACCACCGCAAGCGCCAGGAGGAGCCCGGATATGGGACGGGTCACGAAAATGGCCAGCGATCCGCCGGATATAAGCAGGCTCTGCCGGAATGAACTTTCCAGAATGGGCTCCAGCATAAACGCGATCAACAGCGGGGCCAGGGGAAATCCGTTGCGACGCAAGATATATCCCACCACACCGAAGACAAGCGCGACCCACACATCAAAAAGATTCTGGTTGAACCCGTACGCCCCGAAGAAGCAAAAGGCCAGGACCGCGGGAAAGATATAGCTCTTCGGTATGAGGACGACCTTGCTGGCGACTTTGATATAGAAGATGCTGATCAAAAAGTTAAAGACATTAGCCAGCAGAAGGGCCATGAAAACGGCGTAGATGGTGACAATATTCTCCTGGAACAGCATCGGCCCGGGGTGAAGACCCTGAATCATGAAGGCCCCCAGCAGAACCGCGGCTCCGATGTCGCCGGGGATACCCAGAGTCAGAAGAGGGATCAGGTTGGCCCCGCATACGGCGTTGTTGCCTGCCTCAGCCGCCGCAACTCCCTCGATAGCTCCCTTCCCGAACTTCTCGGGATGCCGGGACATCTTCTTGGCCTGGGCGTAGCTGGCAAACGCAGCGATGGAGGGCCCTATGCCCGGGATAGCGCCCAGGATAGTGCCGATACCCGTGGCGGTAAAGATGATGGGAAGGCACGACCTGAATTCCTTGCCGGTGACCCGGTTGTCATCTCTATTGGTGGAGCGGGCGAAAAACTGGGCGGCCTTGTTCACGACCACCGACTCAGTATTGATCAAAAATTCCGAGACCGCGAACAGGCCTATGAGCATCGGTATCAGGGATATCCCCTCATCCAGTTCGGGGAAACCGAACCCGAAGCGCCGGACAGCCGTGACGGCATCCAACCCGACAAGCCCCACTATAAGGCCAATGGCTCCCACGATCAATCCCTTGATCATGGAGTCGCCGGCAACGGCGGTGATAATGAGCAGTGAAAGAAAGATCAGGGCGGCCATCTCCGGTGGCCCCATCTTCAGGGCGATCATGGCCAGGGGCGGCGCCACAAGAATAAGGACTATGTCGCTGAGGCTGTCCGCCATGACCGACGCGTAGATTGCCATCTTCAAGGCCTTGACCGACTTGCCCTGTTTGGCCATTTCGTTGCCGTCAAGGAGTGTTGCCGCGGCCGCCGGCGTTCCCGGCGTGTTCAGGAGAATGGCCGGAATGGACCCCCCGTAGGTGCCGCCCTTGTAAGCCCCGACCAGCAATGCCACTGAAACAACCGGTCCCATGGCAAAGGTCAGAGGGATAATCAGGGCGATGGCCATGGTGGCGGTCAGCCCCGGTATCGATCCCAGAACGATACCAAGGAACACGCCTCCAAAAACACCCACGATGACGTGAAGCTGAAAGAACATATCAAAAGCGGCTAGTATGTTTTCCACGGGGTCTCTCCTGAACCTGAACGGTACAACCTAGAAAAAGAGGGCATCGGGCATCACTACCTTCAGCCCTTGGATAAAGAGCAGGTAAATAAAGCCAAGAATAATAACAAGGAACAGCACAATGCCCGACCATTTTCTCACACCGAAATAGATCAGAAAAACGGTCATGGCCAGGGCGGTGCTCACAAAAAACCCCAGAACGCCGGACAGAGCGATGTAAACGGCGGCAATGGCAGAGCAGAGCAAGCCCCTCACCAGCGGTTCCCATGATGTCTGCTGTGTCTCGACGGCGACTTTCGCGCCACTTCTCATGCTCATCACTACCAGGGCAAGCGACAGAACCGCCAGCAGTCCCGACATGATGTAGCAGAACAGCCGGGGGGAGAGAGCCGCCGGGACCTCCCCCTGCATTTCCACCTGCGTGGGGGTCAGGTAGAAAGCGAGAATCAGGGAAAAGGCAAGCAGGATCAATCCGGCGACGCTGTCTTGATTGAGCTTCGCCATATGGGAAACCTCCTCTACTCAACATTGGTCAGGGGGAACATACACCCCCTGACCAATGCAATGTTCACCACCTATTTTTTATAGCCCAGACCGAGGCTGTTCACCAGCTTCCGTTTTATGGGAACGTCCCTCTTGATATATTCCTCAAACTGAGTCTTGTTGAGCACGTAGGACAGCATATCCAATTTATTCAGCAGATCAACGAACTCTTTTTCCTTGATGGCCTTGCCGAACACGGTGTTTATGTGATTCACGACTTCGGGAGACAGCCCGGCCGGACCGGCGAGACCCGGGCCGGATACCACTTCGTAATCATAGCCCACCTCTTTAAGGGTTCTGACCTCGGGGAAGGTCGGGATGCGCTGTCCACCCTCCACGATCAAAAGCCGAAGATCACCGGACTCCACATAAGGTTTCCACTCAACGGCCTGAGAGCAGGCGGTGACATGTCCTCCAAGCACGGCAGTCACAGCATTAATGCCCCCTTTATAGGGAACATGCGTCCACTTGATTCCCTCGACCTGCGCGACGTATTCCATGGCCAGGTACTGGGCCGACCCGGTTCCCGCGGTGGAGTACGTAACTTTACCCGGATTCTTCTTCGCGTAATCTATGAACTCCTCAAAGGTCTGCCAGGGACTGTCGGCCTTTACCACCAGTCCATACTGCCAGAGCGCAAAGAGCATGAGATAGGTAAAATCCTTTTCAGCGTCGTATTTAACCTTGCGCAGGAAGGGCGTGCGGGTCAATACCCCTGTGGCAACTACTCCAATCGTGTACCCATCAGGCTTTGCCTGAGCCAGCAGTTCGTGCATCAATACCCCGCCGCCGCCGGGCTTGTTCACGACAACGATCGGTGCCCCGAAGTCTTTCTGAGCCAGATTTGCCATCAGTCTGGCCATGACGTCGGTAGTGCCGCCTCCGCCATAGGGGATCATCATGGTAAGAGGTTTTTCGGGATAGGCAGCGAGTGCCGGTGCTCCGAATGCCAAAGCAAGAAGCAAAACGCTTCCCACAACAATTGTCCATAGCCTAACTTTCTTCATGACTACCTCCCATGCCAATTCTGGCGGTTATGTGGCTCGAGGCCCTGTTTAAGTTGTGCCCTTCGTCACGCTCTGCCCCGGATTCAAGCAGGCGATTTTTCAATCCCGACACACCAACCGGGATTGTTGTTCTCTCTCCTAATTGGTTGTTCTCTCTCCTATTATCGGTCATTACAGCAACCGCTTTTTCTCCAAGCAGAACTGCACATTATTGATCACTTTCAACAGATAGCGGTCCCGATCCTTAATGACATCGGCCTTGTCGCGGTCCCGATAGTCGTACACACCGATGCCGGTCTTGATCCCCAGGTGATTTTTCTTGACCCGGGACACGATGAATTCCGGTTCGTTATCTTCAGGCGCATCGACAAAATCTTTGTTCTGCAGGTTTGCGTAAGTCAGGTCAAGACCGGTGAAATCATAGCGCTGTGCAAGGCCGAGAACCATCATCCGCGGCGCAATGCTGGCTTTGACGGCCATATCCAGATCTTCAGGGGTAATGTATCCGTTATCGAGGAGGAAGTAGGTCTCCCTGCCGAGAATCCGCTGAAGGCGGTTTATGATGAAGCCGGGGACGTATTTCTTTATCAAGACCGGACGTTTCTTCAGCGCCTCAAGAAAAGACATGGTCAGTTCAACCACCTCCGGCCGCGTTTCCGGACCCTGGACCACCTCCACCAGCGGTAATATCTGGGGGGGGGCAAACCAATGGGCAATGATGGTCCGCGGCAAACGGGCCGGAACCATTAAATCAAAGATGTTCAGGCTAGACGTGTTACTCCAGATTAGTGCTTCCCGGTCGGCACATCGATCTATCTGGGCATAGACCTTTTCTTTGACCTCTTTTTTTTCACTGACAACTTCCACAACAATCTGGGCATCCTTCACGGCTTCTTCCAGTAAATCCACCATGCTGATTCTGCCCAGCGTTTCATCCAGATCTTTCGGCGTTGCCTGGCCCGCCTCGATCAACAGTTCCAGGTTGTTGGTGATAACTTCCCTGGTTAAGGGGTAGATACTCTTGTCCAGGTCATACCCGCTGACCTGGTACCCGGCCTGAGCCATGACATGCGCGATACCCGGGCCCATGGTGCCCAATCCAATTATCGCGATTTTATGTATATCCTTGATCTCCATGGTTTGTTCCTTTCAATTTACAGCCGGGTTGAGAACGGGACATACCGGAGAACCCGAGTATTCCGGAGAACAATAATGTCGTGTGAAGGTTCGTCCTCTTCATCTCAAGCGCGTAAAGGGCAGGTGGCACACCGTACTGACGGCCCGCCCTTTCATCGAAATGCGATTGAAAGCCCGACGCAGCACTGGATAGTTTTCAACAGGATAATTGATTGATAAAATTTACAATTGTAGCTTGGGCGCGGAGTAT
>CAZAST010000089.1:0-8788 GCA_964487805.1 uncultured Syntrophaceae bacterium | reverse complement strand
AATACTACAAATACAGGCCGACATGGGCTGTGGATGAGGTCTTTTAGATAGGAACACGGGGAAAAATGTTTTCTGCCATGAAGGTTTTTGCCTGTAGATTCAATGATGCGCAATTAAAAGCCATCCTCCAGCACAGCCTGAAAAGATTTTCCGGTGCATATATCATCCTGTGTTACGGCAGGAATTCTATCGCGCCGTTAATGAAGGCTACTTCAGGGATACGTTAATTCAATCTCTTAATATTGAATATTCCCCGATCACCTCCCGACTCGATTCTCTGTACGATACATGAACGGCAACAGAAGTAGAGGTGGTTGAAATTACAGGGAACGACTGACCTTCCTAGCCACAAGCGGCGGAGAAGGTCAGTATGACGAGTTTTCCCGGCTATGACCGTTTTCCTCTCATTTTTTCCCCATATGGATTGTGCACTATGCCTTTTGAAAGGCATAGGTTAATTGATTGTTCGGCGTCTTTGCGGCCACTGCTTTCATCTTCATGCCGATCTTAAGCTCATCCTCAGGCAGCGATCTGTCGATCCGGCCAAACACCTTGTATTCTCCATAGTCCACAACGGCAATGGTGTAGGGCAACTCTTCCGTAAATCCCGTGGGTGCGTACTGCAGGGTGCTGTAGGTAAGCAGTTCTCCGGATCCTGTCACCTCAAACCACTCCATTTCACTTGCCAGCGAATAACAGCAGTCCGCCCGGGGGGGGAAGAAGGCCTTTCCGCATTCTTTGCACCTGGTCCCCATGATCTTGCCTTTTTCCAAGTAATCAATAAAATCATTCACATGAGTGATGCCGGCAAAGCTCACTGTACCGAATTTGCTAAAACGATTATCTGTTTCTTTCTTCGCCATGATTATTCTCTCCCTAGAACTGTTACATTTCCATATAAGCCAACGCCACCGATGTTATGGACCAAGCCAATAGCCGGATCTTTCACCTGTATATCACCCGCTTCACCGCGCAACTGCCTGAAAATGGTCCTGAGCTGTGATCCTCCGGTTGCTCCCACAGGATGACCCTTCGAAAGAAGACCGCCATCAACGTTGACGGGGATCCTTCCCTCCTTGTATGTTTCTTTGGAGCCTATCAAATCCTTTCCCTCTCCGGGCTTTGCAAACCCAAGATTCTCATAGGCCATCATCTCCGCGATGGTGAAACAATCATGAACTTCCGCAACATCAATATGCTGAGGTGTTATACCAGCCATTTTGTAAGCCTGCCTGCCCGCTTCAATAGCAACGGACAACCCTGCAAATCCATCGCGCCCGGCCAGATTAACCGTGGCGGAAGCCGCGCCTATGCCCAGAATCCACACAGGCTTATCACAGAGGGCCTTTGCCTTTTCTTCGCTCGCAACAATAATGCACGAACTGCCATCGGCGTTTGCGCAGCAATCACCGCCACGGAGTGGACTTGAGACTATCCCGCTGATAAAATTCTCCGGATCATTGAACATGTCCAACGTCACCGGCTTACGGTATACGGCTTTATCGTTCAATTGACCGTAGGTAGCCGCCTTGACCCGTATCCGAGCCAAATCTTCCGATGTTGTCCCATATTTCGCCATATGGGCCTGCGCGTGCATTGCATAATAGGCAGGCATCATCGTGCCGAAGGGGGATTCCCAGAGAATATCGGCACCCCTGCCCATTCTTTCCTGTGACTCGGCAGAGGTGATCTGCGACATTATCTGAACACCAAGAACCATTACAACATCATGCAATCCCGATTTAACCAGCGAATAGGCCAAACGAACCCCTGAACTGCTCGAAGAACAGAGTGATTCAACATAGATGGTCGGCTGAGGATTTAATCCCAGATACTCGGCGATAACACCCGCCGGTGATCGCTGTTTATCGTACTCGGGTGCAGAACAGATAATCGTCGCATCAATATCGCTGTTGGTAATGGCCGTTCCTTCCATCGCCTCTTTGTACCCTTCGAAAACCAGTTCCCTCAAGGAACCGGGATATGCCCTTGAGAAGACACTTTGCCCGGCTCCAATAATCCCTACTCTTTTCATATCAATACTCCTTCTTTCCTCAAAATTTCCATTATCGGAAGATCTCGATCAATCTTCATGTATTAAATAGTTTTCTCACTCTTTCCGGTGTTACCGCTATCAGCGATGCAATCCTCTCCCATGTTGTGCCATTACTGACTCAAGCGCAGCAACACTAGAATGTAATATCTTTCCTGGGTTTCTGTTCCCCGGAGGTATAGTCATACCATCCCTTGCCGGTCTTCCTGCCCAGGTCACCGCTGACAGCCAACTGCTCCATCGTCCGGTTCGGACGCCACTTGACATCCTTATACCCCTCATAGAGCGTCTTGGATACATTCAGAGCCACGTCCAGCCCCACAAAGTCTTCCAGTTCAAACGGTCCCATGGGGAGACGTAACCCCAGTTTCAAAGCGGTATCAATATCCTCAATTGTTGCAACTCCCTCCAGCAGACAGGTCTTCGCCTCATTCCGCATGGCGTTGTTGATCCTGTTCACTAAAAATCCCGGAACATCTTTTACCCGCACGCTTGTCTTTTCCATACTGGCGGCTATCCGTTCCGTTATGATCATGGTTTCTTCCGATGTCTTGATCCCACGAATAATCTCTACCAACTTCATCACCGGCGCAGGATTGAAAAAATGCATGCCGATAAACTGCTCGGGTCTCTTTGTGGTTGCAGCCAGGCTGGTGATGGGAATCGACGAGGTATTCGATGCAAATATGGCCTCCTGTTTGCACAGAGTATCCAATGTCTCAAAGATCCCTTTCTTGGCCTCAAAGTCCTCAAATATGGCCTCAAGAACAAAATCAGCCTCTTTGCCGTCTTCTAACTTGGTGCTGAGGGTGATACGGTTCAGGATCGCCGTCCTGTCATCACTGCTGATCTTCTCTTTGTGGACCTGTTTGTCCAGATTACCGGATATGGCGGCCATGCCCTTATCCACAAATGCTTCGGCAACATCGTTCAGTATCACACGATATCCCGCCTGTGCAGCTACCTGGGCAATCCCCGACCCCATAGCGCCCGCACCTATAATCATAATCGTGGTTATTTTCATCGGTATCCTTCTCCTCTTCCTTATACTGGCTTCCACACGCTTCGGTTTGTCTTTCTTATCGACCGACAAAGTTCGGTTTGCGTTTTTCTATAAAGGCCTTTGCGCCCTCTTTCTGGTCTTCGGTCCCGCAGAGGTAACTCCAGTGCATTGATTCAAGATCAAGCCCTTCATGAAGGGTCATGTTAAGACCATGATTGATCGCTTCCTTGGCGGCACGTATGGCAAGAACGGGCTTACGGGCTATATACGCGGCCATCTTTTTTGCTTCAGCCATGAGATCCTCTGGTGCAACTACCTTGTTTACGAGACCTATGGCTGCAGCTCGTTCGGCACTTATGAACTCCCCCGTGTAGATGAGTTCCTTTGCAATGCCGGCTCCTACAAGACGGGGAAGGCGCTGCGTTCCTCCTCCTCCGGGGATTATCCCCAGGTTGACTTCCGGCTGTCCGAACTGGGCAGTCGCAGCGGCGATCCTGATATCGCAGCTCATGGCAAGTTCAAGTCCCCCGCCGAGACAGAAACCGTTCACGGCGCAAATGACCGGCCTCGTAAAGTCTTCCATCTGCTGATAGAGAAGCCGTGTCTTCTTTAAACGAGCTTTTGCCGTTTCCTGTGTCAGGAAGGGAAACGACTTGATGTCTGCTCCGGCAACAAAGGCCTTACCCGTACCCGTGAGCACAACCACTTTGATCTCTTCTATCTTTTCACGAAGCTCCTGAGCTATTGTCAGGAGCCCTTCTCGTACCGCATCGGTAAGGGGATTCATGGGAGGATTATTAATGGTTATTGTGGCAATCTCATCTTCAATGACGTAGCTCACAACCTGCTCGCTCATTTTTCTTTCTCCTCTCTTGCAAAAAAGGTGCATCCGCTCAAAGACACCACATTCTCCGGCAGATGCACCAAAACGATTTTCTTTCTCTATAAACCGTCACCATACCATGAGTAGTATTGATGGTGTGAATCCTTGACTGCTGTATCGGCTAGTCTCCTGTCCCTATCTCACCCTTCCGCAGAGAACGGGCAATCGTAAGTCTCTGAATCTCAGACGTTCCCTCATAAATACGCGGCGATCTCACCGCACGGTACAAGCGGTCAATCTTGCACCCTTCGATGAGCCCTGATCCGCCCAGAATCTGCACCGCTTCGTCAACAACACGACTCGCCATTTCAGTGGCGAAGAGCTTTGCCATTGACGCCCGGCCGATGGTCTTTGCGGGATGATTAATATCGGTCATTGCCGCGGACTGACTCACGAGAAGTCGGGCAGCCTGAATATTGGTAACCATATCGGCTAATTTCAGCTGTATCGCCTGGAATTCAACTATCGGCTGGCCAAAGGCCTGGCGCCCTTGAGCAAACTTCAAGGCTTCCTCATATGCTGCCTGGGCAATACCTACTGTTGATGCCCCTACCGAGCAGCGGCACACGTCCAGAGTGGTCAGCGCTATCCTCATTCCCTTGCCCGGCTCACCAATCATGTTTTCCTTGGGAAGACGATAATTATTAAGAATAATTTCATAACAGGGATGCGAAGCCACTATATTCATGATCTTTGTTGTCAGACCTGGTTGCGGAGTTTTTGCATCCATAACAAATGCCGAGATTCCCCGACCGCCGAGCGACGGATCGGTTTTTGCGTATATACTGCACATCTCAGCACCTCCGCCATTGGAGGCGTAACACTTTTTGCCGTTGAGAATGTAGTGATCCCCGTCCAGCACGGCCGTTGTCTGGATACCGGCGACATCGGAACCGCTGCTTTCTTCGGTAAGGCTGTACGAACCTATGATTTCTCCTGCAGCGACCCGGGGAAGGAACTGTTGCTTCTGTTTCTCGTTTCCGAATAAAATTAGCGGAAGGCCGCCCATGGCCGACATGATAAAGGTATCATCTGCCTGAATGCATACCCTGCTCAATTCCTCGCGTATGATCGACAGATTGGGTGCCTCTATCCCGACTCCGCCGTACTCCTTAGGAACCACAAAACGGAAGAGGCCTTCATCCGCCAGGAGTTTTACCACGTCCCATGAAATCTCAAGGGTGGTGTCAACCTTTGGAGCTATGGGCGCCAGTTTTTCTTCGGCAAACTTCCGTACTCGCATCTTTAGTTCTTTTTGTTCTTCTGTGTATTGGAAAGACATTATCTAACCCCCTTCAGTTATTTATATGTTTAAAAAAATGTACATGCATTTTTCTTAAAATAAATCCCTCATCGCTCAAAGGGAATTTTCAACTTGATAGACCAAGGATCTTGGCCGCCGTTTCACCGAGAATATTGGCCGCCTCTTTCTCGGTCGGTGCAATACCTGCTGCTACCGCTTCCTCGGGAGGATTTCTCAAGACGTCAACCCATTTCTGGGAATTCATCATGAGTTTCAGTGCCGGCCAATCGCTGCCAAACAGAATTCGATGGGAACCGATGTTGTTGATCATTGTCCTGAGTGGTTTATAAAATTCTTCTAACGGATGAAGCCGTGCCCGTGGCTGCCAACCGGCTATATCAAGGTAAATATTCGATTTATTGTTGGCGATGCTCACTGCCTCTGGCCACCAGCAGAATCCGGCATGTGCAAGTATTATCTTAAGGTCCGGGAAGTCGGCAGCCACCTCGTCCATGAAAACAGGATAACAGTATTTACTGTAGAGCGGTGCAGCCTCGGGACCGGTGTGAACAATGACGGGCAAATTGCTATCGTTAGCAAACTCGTATATTGGATAGCATAGCTTCGGATCATTGGGATAGAAACCCGTCGGGGGCAACAGCTTTATCCCCTTCATACCAAAATCGTTAATACCGGTTTTTAACACCTCCAGAGCATTGTCCCGTCTGGGATCAACGCCTGCAAATGCAATAATTCTATCGGGATATTTGCGGGCGATATCTGAGTAAATTCGGTTTATCTCCAGAACACTGCAGTCTGCTTCACCCACGGCTTTAGTCAATCCATGATCTATAACGCTGATGACACTGTATTCTATACCAGCCTCATCCATTTCACTGATTAACCCCTTACCCGTATCATCCCAACACTGGGGAAGCTTTTCCCGTATCTTTTCCTCCGGCCTTCCCGACAAATCACTCGCCAGCCGCGCCCAATGATCCCAGTAGGCGCTGGCAAGAAACTTTGGCGCCGCCATCAAATGGACATGAAAATCAATAATCATACTCTTACAAACCTCCTTGCGGGGGATACAACATCCTCTGGAAACAATACCGTCCCTGCTTTTCCGGAAATGCTGTTCATAGGTAACACAATTGTTTTTCTTCTTCCCACTGTAAGGGAATTCTCCACACCTCCGACTGACAGATAGAAAACCATCATATCGTTCCGTCAGAAGCTAACTAACAACAAGCGCCTCCTCCGGGCAGTCCATAACAGACGTATCCTCACTCGTGATCAGATCAGTCAACATGAAGACTTTGGGCAACACCAGATTGGCGTAATATTTCGCCGCTGAGATCTTACCTTCATAGAACGTGCGGTCATGGTGGTCATCCGGCAATTCAGAGAGTTTCTTTCGAGCAACCAGTGCTTGTTCCATCAGACACTCGGCAACCTGAACCTGTGCGCACACGAAAAGTGCGTTGACGGCATTCAAGGGTATGAGATGCTTCTTTTCGTCCAGATTTCCATACCAGGAATCATAAGTCTTCCTCAGTGTTTCAACACATTCGAGCCCCTTCTTCAGAACGTTCATCTCTTTTTCCAGCCCTGGTTCATTCTCATTTTCCTTTATGAAATCGGCGATGAGCGACATCCAAGCCGCAAAAGGAGCACCATCATCCATCCTCATCTTTCTGCGGACCAGATCCATACCGTGGATAAATGTCGTACCTTCCCATATACTGAGTATCTTTGAATCCCGCAGGTATTGTTCAATAGGGTATTCCTGCGTATATCCAACACCACCCAACACCTGTATCGCCTCCGATATGAGATTCACACTCACTTCACTTCCATACCCCTTGACAAGAGGAGTAAGTATCGCAGCCATCGCCGCACATGTCTCAGCCTTTTCCTTGTCGTTAGAATTCCCCTCGATATCCAGCCAATAGAAGCCCTTATAGATCATCGCCCGTACTCCCTCCACATGGGCCTTCATGTCCAGGAGCATCCTTCTCACATCCTCATGTTTGACTATGGGAACTCGACCGGCACTTGGTTTTTCACCGAAAGGACGTCCCTGAATACGCTCGGTAGCAAATTGTGAAGCATAATAGTATGCTGCGGCAGACTGACAATTGGCATTATGCCCCGTACCAATACGTGACTCGTTCATCATGTGGAACATCATGGCAAGCCCCTTGGATCTGCCCTTTTCATCAGGGAGATCACCTACCCGTATCCCCCTGCAGCGGTCATTATCGCCAAAGCTTAACAGACATGTGGCCTGCGCCTTAAGACCCATTTTATGCTCGACGCTTACCGTCGTGACATCATTTTCCCCGCCCAGACTCCCATCCTCGTTCACCCATATCCTGGGAACGATATACAGACCCAGCCCGGCAGAACCGGGCGCGCCCCCTTCCGGACGCGCTACGACCATATGAATAGTATTGTCACAAATACCCAGATCGCCCGCGGTAATAAATATCTTTGTCCCTTTGATCATCCAGATGAATGGATCATCAGTCGGTATGGCCCGCGTCGTCGAATCGCCGATGTCGGAACCAGCGTTCGGTTCGGTAATGCACATGGTCCCCTGCCATTCGCCTCCGACCATGCGGGGAACAAAGAGATCTTTATCCTGCTCCCTCCCGAAACGGATGATCAGGTTTGCCGATCCGCTGGTCAACTTAATATAGGATGTCAAAGCCGGACATGCCGCCGTGTTCATCTCATGAATCATTTTATAGAGGATTAAGGGCATTCCTCCTTCCAGTTCTATGCACTCGGCACTGGAACCCCAGCCGTTTTCCTGAAGAAATTTGTATGCCTCTTTAAATCCCGGAGGGGAAGTGGCAACACCGTTCTCAAATTTGATGCCGATCCTGTCTCCATCAACATTGATCGGATTCACGATCTCACGGGCTACCTTGTATCCCTCATTCAGATACATATCCACATCATCTATTCCAAAGTAATCTTTAAACCTGTCACAGGCAAATACCTCTTCCGTTGGCAGCCATTCTTTGATGATAAACTGCAAATCTCTTGTGTCATATTTAAATTCCATTAAACAGATTCTCCTTTAGCAACAGTATCGTTTTCCCTAGTTGGGGGCATACAATGGTCACGAAAAGGGCTGCATCTTTGTCATTTCGAACGTCTGAGGAGTATCACATCATTTGCTCCATGGTTGAAATGGCACAGGATTCAATTCATGCCCTATGACGTATAAAAAAAACACCTATCTTAAAATGATATCCGTCCTTATTTTATTCCGGCATCTGATCTCAACGGCCCACTTTCTCATCGGCTGAGTGGTTTCGCATACTCCCGGTGAAATACTCTTGAACTATTGAGTTTGCTTGAACATTCTCACCAGCCTTCAAGTCTGACGGAGAAGCATACTGAGGTTAACCACAGTATGGGAGTATATTATGATTGTTACAATACCTACAGTAAATCCAAAATGGAATAAGAATTCTTTACAAGCAATATATAAGGAATAGTCTTATATATATCTCCATTAGCATCCATAGGCAAAAGTCCTCTTGGCAGAAAACAGCTTCTCCCGGCTGACAGTACCCACGGCGGACTGTC
>CAZAST010000088.1:0-8846 GCA_964487805.1 uncultured Syntrophaceae bacterium | reverse complement strand
CCACGGGGGTGGGGCTGGTGATATACGGCAGTAGGGATCGCGCTGATTACGCGATGAAGAGGGGTGAGAAGGGGTTTGTGAGGAAACTCGCGAGGACCTTTGAAAGATGGTTTAACGATTTTTTCTAAGAAGAGGAGGACCTGACATGTTTGAACTGGTGCAGGGCGGCGCTAAAACCAATGCCGCCAAGATCAAGGTGATCGGCGTGGGCGGCGGCGGCGGAAACGCTGTCAACATGATGATAGCCTACAGTCTCAGCGGCGTGGATTTCATCGTTGCAAACACTGATTCCCAAGCCATGGTGGCGTCAAAGGCCCCCATCAAGGTACAGCTGGGATCTGACATCACCAAAGGTCTCGGCGCTGGATCAGATCCCGAAGTTGGAAGGCGTGCGGCCATTGAATCCCGGGACCGACTACGGGATGTCCTCGATGGTGCGGATATGGTATTTGTGACGGCCGGACTGGGAGGAGGAACCGGGACAGGAGGCGCGCCGATTGTGGCCGAGATTGCGCGGGATCTGGGAGCCCTTACGGTGGCTGTTGTTACGAAACCCTTTCAGTTCGAGGGGAAAAAGCGGTGGCGGCAGGCGGAGGAAGGCTTGGCGGAATTGAAAGAGGTGGTCGATACCCTCATTGTGGTTCCGAATCAGAGGCTTCTGAGCATCAGCGGCAGGAATATGTCTCTTCCCGACGCATTCAAAAAGGCCGATGATATCCTCTACAACGGGGTGAAGGGGATCTCCGATCTGATCATGGTTCCCGGCCTGATTAATCTCGATTTCGCCGATGTGCGGAAGGTTATGTCAGAAATGGGGCTGGCACTCATGGGAACCGGTGTGGCCAGCGGCGACAACAGAGCTATTGAGGCCGCTCAGAAGGCGATTTCTTCGCCGCTTCTGGAAGACAACTCCATCCAGGGGGCGCGCGGCGTTCTCCTCAACATAACGGGTGGACCGGAGATGACCCTTTTCGAGGTCAATGAGGCATCCTCTCTTGTTCAGGCGGAGGCCCACGAAGACGCGAATATCATATTCGGGACCGTTCTCGATGAGACGATGGGAGAGGAACTCCGTATTACCGTTATCGCCACAGGATTTGATCCTGAGAGCAGAGAGTTCGATAAGACTCCCGAGTATGCCAGCGTTCCCAATCCGACGCGGAAGAGAGAAAATCTGGAAAGGCCGACATTCATCAGAAACAGAAACGAAAGGACAGGAGAAAAACCGGTTGTGATCAGGATGGGGATGATCGGCGACGACGAAGATCTTGATTATGAAACGCCAGCTTTTCTGAGAAAACAGGCCGATTGAACGGGGAAGGGGTATCGGCACAGGTGCGATACCCCCCGTTGATTTCTTCACAAAAACGGATCTGGCCGATCCGCAATGCGCTCCGGAAAAGTGCGCCAAGTCAGGGCAGTGAAACGGAAGCCTTGGAGAATGGTTTACGTTGAAATGCCCCTGAAATCCCGGCGCCCTGTCATGTGGTTTTCTTGAAGAAACGAAGACACCAGCGCCACGCCCTTGTCAGCAGGAGACGGGAATAACAAAACCCCTGCGTTCCCGCCAACAGAAACCCCAGTCCCATCATGACCCAGGTCAAGGCGTACACCAAGAAGCCCAGACAGGTGAAGAACAGGCTTTTCCTGGCCAGGGCTACAGCGTTGCATATGAGAAGCAGCGCCCAGCCGAGGGGCTGATTGACAGTCAGAAGAAGTATCCCTATGTAAAACCTGGGACCGAATGTGACGGGTTTTGTCTCGTTTGTCCTGTCCTGCACGGATGTGTTTCTACTCCCTGGAGTTTTTTCTCTGAACGGTGAAAGTTTCTCCCTCTTTCGGGGCGATACAGACGGTGGAGGACCCGCGCTCCTCCAGGACGGCCCGCGCGGTTTCCAGTTTGGTATCGATGTCGTCATCCGTCTGGTCGAGGTCGTGGTGGAAGAGGAACACCTTTTTTACACCGGCCCGGTCGGCCAGTTCCGTCGCCCGGCTTACCGATGAATGTCCCCATCCCATTTTCCCCTCATATTCCTTGTCCAGGTAGGCGGCGTCGGTTATCAGAATATCCGAGTCGGCGATAAAGCTTTCCAGTTTCCTGACGTAACCCTCGTCGTAGAGGCTGCTGGACGGGGGGTACAACTCATGATCCGTCATATAACAAAAAGAAATCTCTCCCCAGTCCAGACGGTACCCCAGGCACCGACCGGGGTGGTTCAGGAAGATGGTCTGCACGGTTGCCCCGCTGATATTGAACTGTTCTTCCCCCAGGTCGAGAAAAGATACCTTCGCGTTGAACTCCTTAATATTGATAGGGAAATATACTCCGTTCATCTGCCCGGCGATCAGTTCGCGCAGAGACATGCTCCCGTTCGGCGGACCGAAGATATCGAGCGAATTTCCCCTGGCATAGAGAGGCCCGAAAAAGGGAAGACCGTGTATGTGATCCCAGTGAGCGTGGGATATGAGTATCGCGGCGTGTGTGAGCGGGCGATTTTCAGACACGAGATAATTGGAAAGCTCTTTTATCCCGGTCCCCGCATCAAAGACAAAAAGGGTGTTCCCCGGAAGACTGAGGCTGACGCAGGGGGTGTTTCCCCCGTACCGCGCTGTTTTTCGCCCCGGTACCGGCAGAGTCCCGTGTACCCCCCAGAAGGTAAAGCTGATAAGTTCTTCTATGATTTCAGAGAGATAACGGATCAGCGTGTCACCCTGTGCGGATCTGGTTATATATCCGTCGGCCCCCGCGGTACGGGCCTTGTGAAGGGTCTGATCGGAAAGATCGGCGAAAGCAGTGACTATCTTTGCGCTGTCCAGCTCACCGGCGCTCCGCAGCCGACTGAGGAACTGGAGCCCCTTCGCGTCGGAATCCGCCGATCCCAGAATGATGCAATCAGGTCTTCGTTCCACGATTGCGGGGACGATCTCGGCCTGTGCTGCGCCCGAAGAGACCGCCTGCCCGTGCGCTTTCAGGATACGGGCAAGCGCCTCGATAAAGAGGGGATCGTCGTCAATAATAAAAAATGTGTATTTCTTATTCATGGCGCGCTTTGAGAGGCAGCTTGTACGGGTGTAGTATCAATTCATGAACCAAGGCCGCTTCTTTCTCTCATGATTTCCAGCCGTTGTCAAAATATTTCCACAAAATTTGGAAAAAATAGTGCGATGCTATTCCGGCTGTCTCGTATAACGGAATGACCGGAGGTTCAATCCCAGCTCCAGATTATCGTTCAGACGGACCAGGGCCTGCGAAAGGCGCGCCTGGTCGGCATACCGGTAGATCATCTCACCCGGTTTCCCTTTGATGGTATGAGCGACAGCCAGAACCGTTTCCAGCTTATCCAACTCGCCCAGCAGCCTGGCTGCCGTTTTTATCCCCACTTGGGGAACGCCGGGGATGTTGTTCGTCGGGTAGCCCGCCAGGGCGAACAGATCCGCTACCTGATCGGGTCGAACGCCCAGCTTTTCCCGGATATATGCCCCATCCAGATTCATCCTCTGATAGTGATCGCGCACAATGATCAGATCGGAAACAAGCTGGAGGAGCAGCCTGTCGGTCGAGAGAATCACGGCCGAACCGCCGCGCTGTGCCACCTTTTGTGCCAGTGTGGCAATGATATCGTCCGCCTCCAGCGCGGGAAGATGCACAGAAGAAACGCCGAGGCGGGAAAAGGCCTCCTTGAATCGGTCCATCCCGGCATCCAGCGCCTCAGGCATAGGGGGACGTCCCTCCTTGTACGCCGGGTATCGATCGTGGCGCCAGCTTCGTTCGTGCCCGTCGAAAACGCAGACCGCGTGGGTGGGTACGCACTCGCGCAGGGCCCGCCGGAGTGAATCCGCGGTCGTCCTCAGGCAATCCTCAACGCGTCCCGGTCCGTCGTCTCCCGGCTGGGCGGCGTAGACCCGGCGGATGAGGTTGAGGGCGTCTATGAGGAGGAACCGTATATTCATCTTCCCCGGTCAAGCCTTTAATCGGAGTTCATGCTTTCGGCGAACTGGCGGTACCGCCTCGCTTCCCGGTCGTTCCCCATGGCGGTGTAGATCCGTTCCACCATTCTGAAATGGTGCTCCCGCTCCGCCGGGTCTTCCTCGATGAGGGAGAGGTAGATCTCCAGTATCTGAGCCGATTGCTCCCCCCGTTCCAGGGAGATGTCTGCGTATTTCCGTCTAACGAAGGGGTTTGTACGCGTGTTGCAGGCGCGGCACTGCCGCATGATCTCGCTGTACAGATCGAGAGCTTCTTCCCTGTTGCCGAGCGCCTCGCACGTCACTGCGAGGGAGACGATGGTTTGTTCATCCCGGCCATGGCTCCGGAGCATCTCCCGGTAGAGAGATTCCGCCTCTTTGTGCCTGCCCGATCGGTTCAGGGCTTCCCCTTTGAGACGCAGAATGGGAGGGCTGTCCGCTATCGTATCCGGGCACGAGAGAAGCCGTTCCCCCGCCTCGTCAAACCGATCTTGCGCCCACAGGATCTCGCAAAGGGTGTGATACCCGTGGGTGGAGTCGGGATGCTCCCGGATGAAAACTTCCGCCAGAGCGAGGGCCTCTTCGTACCGTTCGAGGTTCAGGTACGCCGTAGCCAATTCGAGGGAAATCATGGTGTCTGCGGGATTCTCGTTCAGCGCCCGCTCCAGCAGTCCCGCCGCACGGCCATATTCCCCCCGGTTCAGGGCCACGTACCCTTCCATGAAGGCCTCTCCGTAGCCGGAATACGCCTCCTGTCTCTCATCATCCAGAGCGCCGCAGAGGGCGCCGAAGTATTCGGTATCGTCTATCTGCCATTCCTCGTTTGCTCTGTCGTTGTCTCCGGCGGAGGGGAGGGAAGGGGACGTTTCTTCTCCGGGAAGGGTGCCATGTGCCCTGTCAAGTGCCTGTTGTATATCTCGCGCTAGTTCCTCGTCCCGCGTCAGCTCCAGCGCCAGGCGCAGCAGTTCCGAGGCTCCTTCGGTGTCTCCCGATTCGGCGAGATGCGCCGCGCTCTCCCGGTGCTGAAGGGCCAGAGCTTCGCGGCTTTTTTGTATCTTGCCCTGGAGCCGCTCTTCGGACGCCCTGTCACCCGACCCCCTCTGCGTCTTGTCCAGAGCGGTTTCATACTCGAGCTTGGCCGCTCCGTATTCCCCGAGTTCCAAGAAGCGGTCTCCCTTGCCTTCGTATTCTTCGGGGTTTTTCCCCGAGAACAGATTCAAAAACCCCATCCGATCTTCCCCTTATACGCTTTTCTGACCTACAGGGTGATCACCGCGCCCGCACCCCCCTCTATCCAGGTTTCGGGACAGTGCGATTCGATTTCTCCCTTGAATTCGGTGCAGTGGGTGGCGCAGATAACGCCGAGCTGCTCCATCAACGCGAATTCGGTGGAACCGTGTAGTCCGCCGATAAGGGCGAATACCGTTCCGTGGGCGGAGGCCGCAGTGAGAATGGCTCCGACCCCCGGGTGGGAACACCCCGCGATAACGGCAGGCCCTCGATCCGTGTCCACCACAAGTGCCTGTTCAACCCCCCGGAGTTCTCCCGTGGAGAAGATTCCCTCGGAGATTTTCAGAGGGCCCTCCACAACGATCACCTCCCGGGCCACATCGACGGGGACGTGATACGACGCCGGGATGTAGAGTGCCACATCCTTGTTTTTTTTGAGAAACGCGGCCAGTCCTCCCGTATGATCCCAGTGGGCGTGGGATATGACCACCCGGTGGATGGATTGGGGATCGATACCGAGGGTTTTCATGTTTCCTAGGAGAATGTCTCCGTTTGCCCCGGTATCGAAGAGAATCCGCTGCCCGTGCGCTTCCACGAGACAGGAAAACCCCCAGTCGGCAATCAGATCTTCACGGATCGTTTCATTATCGTAAATAATCGTAATCTTCATGGCTGTTCTCCATGCGTGGATTTCCGGGTCCGGTCGATCGGGGGGGCTACAGGATGACAAACTTCCCCGCCTTGATACATCTGTCCCAGAATTCGTTCGACCCTTTAAGAAAGGCTTCTTTGGGGAGATAGTCCCGTGCCACGTCATCGAGGACCTGCGGCGAGAGGGCCCCCTTCTCCACCAGTTCCCGCCCGGCCCGGCGGATCGCTTCTTTGATCTTCCTGACCGGTTCAGGGATGAGTTTCTCCAACGTGAAGATATAACTCGACGAACGCACCACCGCCCCGACGAACCGGGACTGCATATTGCGGCACATACGCTCCATATGGTCGATCAGCCCGTCGAAGTTGTCGCGCTCGTAGAAGCCGCAGACGCTGATCAGGACGATATCGGGGGGCTTTTCTCCGTATCTTTTCGGGTGGCGGTAGTGCCCGTCCACCAGCTTAAAATGAGGATCAGCGAGGGGAATCATGCGGTCCACGAAGGTCTTCATCTGAGCCGTCATGCCGTCCACGTACAGCGGGGTTCCGAGCGCCAAGCAGTCCGCCTGGCGGATCTTCTCCAGAAGTCCCGCCATATCGTCCTTGTGAACGCACACCCCGGGGGTTGTCACCCAGCACTTGAAGCAGCCGAGGCAATAATTGATCTTCTTTTCCTGCAGGAAGACGGTTTCCACCTCGGCCCCCGCCTCCCGGGCCCCCTCCAGGAAGGTCTCCATCAGGATGTGGGTCATCCCCTTCTGCCTGTTTGGGCTTCCGTTCACCGCGAATATCTTCATATATCCCCCTCCTTATCATAATTCCTATCCGTGTATGATTTTCATCACAATGATATACAGCGTAAGGCTGAGCCCGACGGCGTTCCCCAGCATGACCGGGGCTGATTGTATCAGCGCACCGTAAACGAGCCAGAGAAAGAGCCCGGTTCCCAGAACCGCGAAGGCGCCCAGCGACAGATCATGGGTCTGTTTTGTCCGGTATATTTTGATGACTTGGGGAGACATGGCGAACGAAGAAATGACCGCCGCCGTGAAACCGATAATATCAGCCATACTCACAGATATTCCTTCATCCCCTTTTTCTCGAGGTGTTCAACCACCTTCCTGACGTCTTGCGATGCTCCTCTCCGGCAGATAAGAAGGGCGTCATCCGTTTCCACGACGAGCAGGTTTTCCACCCCCACCAGCGCCACCATCTTGTCGGGACTGTGTACCAGGCAGTTCGATGCCCCGGAACGCAGGACGAGGCCCCGCGTCACGTTTCCCTTCGCGTCCTTTTCGAGCACATCCCACAGGGCGTCCCAGCTCCCGATGTCGTTCCACCCGAAATCTCCCTCCAGCATGACCACATCGGAGGCCTTCTCCATGACACCGTAATCGATGGAGACCGGCTCGATCCTGTGGTAGACCTCGGAGAGAACCCGCGCCTCGCGAGTGGTTGCGATGGATTCTCCTATTGCACAAAGCCCCTCGTACAAATCGGGGAGGAGATTCTGAATCGCGTCCAGCAGGGTGGAAACCCTCCAGACGAATATCCCGCTGTTCCAGAAGAATTTTCCTCTTTTGAGAAACGACTCTGCGGTTGCCCGATCCGGCTTCTCGCGGAATGATTTGACCTGGTAGATCTTCGTGTCCCCTACTGTGTCCGCCTCTTTCCCCCGCTCCATGTAGCCGTACCCGGTCTCGGCCCACCGGGGGCGCACGCCGATCGTGACAAGGCAGTCCCTTCTGCCCGCCATGTCGCGCGCCGCTATGAGCGAGGCGAGGAACTGTTCGATGTCCGGGATCAGGTGATCGGCGGGGAGGACGCACATAACGGCGTCGGGTTCCCTTTTACGTATGTGCATCGTAGCGAGGCCGATGCAGGGGGCGGTATTTCTGCCCACCGGTTCGATCAGGATATTTTCAGGGGGGATCTGGGGGAGCTGTTCCCTGATCTGGTCCGCGTGGGTGGCGCCGGTAACGATCAGGATGCAGTCCTTTGCCACGAGGGGCGAAATCCGGTCCACAGTGTACTGGATGATGCTCTTCTCTCCGGTGATGTTCAGCAGGTGCTTCGGCTGCTTCTCCCGGCTCAGGGGCCAGAACCGTGTCCCCTTTCCTCCCGCCATGATGACCGCATACATAGGACTCTCCTCAGGCGCCATCCGGCCTATTGTGCCGGAGGGGTCTGGTTTCGTGCTGTATCCCGGGCTGTTTCGTGAGGCTTGATGTGCGGACATACTACCGGTATCGCTGAAAGAGTCAAGGGTTATTTCGGGGCGAGAGGACGGCGGACCATCCGACGCTCTTCGTATCTATTTCCCGAACTCTTCCTTCAGCTCGCGCTTGAGGATCTTTCCCGAGGGGTTCTTGGGGAGCCGGTCCACGACAAGTATCTTCTTCGGGCACTTGAATCCCGCCAGGTGCTCCTTACAGAAGGCGATCAGCTTCTTTTCCTCGATCGCCGCGCCCTTTTTGGGGACCACCACGGCCGCCACGACCTCGATCCATTTTGGATCAGGAAGGCCGATGACCGCCGCCTCTTCGATACCCGGATATCGGTACAGGACCTCCTCGACTTCCCTCGACGCCACGTTCTCGCCGCCGGTCTTGATCATATCTTTCTTGCGGTCCACCACATAGAGATACCCGTCCTCATCGAACCTGCCGAGATCGCCGCTGTGGAACCAGCCGAAGGCGAAGGCCTCCTCTGTCTTTTCCGGGTCGTTGAGATAGCCGGTCATCACATGCCCCGACCGGTGGACGATCTCCCCGACGGTCCCGACAGGGACAAACTTTCCGTCGTCGTCCATGAGGCGGGTCTCGACGTTCAGGACAGGTTTCCCGGCCGATCCGGGCTTCAAGAGTTGGTCTTCCGGCTTGAGGATAGTGGCCACCGGTCCCATCTCCGTCTGACCGTAATAGTTCCAGAGCTGGAGTCCTCGGAAAGTGACGGCCAACTGCTTGATGACCTCCACCGGCATGATGCTGGCGCCGTAG
>CAZAST010000087.1:0-8985 GCA_964487805.1 uncultured Syntrophaceae bacterium | reverse complement strand
ATACTTCTCAATGAGCCTTATCATCTCCAGCGGATCGGCCTTATGCATGATCACATTGGTGGCCCCCACATAGAGATAGGGCATGAGGAAACAGTGGAGCTGGGCGCAGTGGAAGAGGGGAAGGGCGTGCAGGCTCATGTCATCGGTCTCGTACCGCCCGTCGAAGATGCAGCTGTGATACTGAGACATGAGGGCGCGGTGCGAGAGCATCGCTCCCTTTGGTTTTGATTCTGTTCCGCTCGTATACGGGATCTGGACGATGTCTTCGGGTGAGACATCCACCTGGGGCTCCGTCCAGGACATCCCCGCCATTTCTCTGGCAAGATCGAAGAAACTCTCCGGGACCTCGGTGCCGGCCAGAGGGATGAAGCCCCACCGCTCGATGGCAGTGAACGCTGATTTCGACTCGGCGATAATGGGGTACAGGGCGTCCTCGACGATGAATATCCGCGATCCTGAGTGGTTGATGATGTAAGCGATCTCCTCGGTGTTGAGCATGTAGTTGATGGGAACTTGGATGGCCCCGATCTTGGCCAGCCCCAGCATGCTGACGGGGTAGTAGGGGGAGTTATAGGCGTAGAGGGCCACCCGGTCGCCCTTCCTGATCCCGTAGCTGGTCATCAGGTTGGCGAAGCGCCGGGCCTCGCGCTCCAGATCGTAGAACGAAAGTTTGAGATCGCGGAAGATGATGGCGGTCTTGTCTCCGTACTTCGTGGCCGCCCGCCGCGCCATGTCGCCGATGGTATCACGGTTGATGATGTTGCTCATTGGTGCCCTCCTTTGGCATTATCCGGCCCCTCGGTCCTATAGGCTCTGTTCCGGTTACCGAATTATTGAGCTAATACAACAGCGCCCTTGTATTTACCCATTACTGACTACCAAAAGAAATATGCAATAACTCTTTCACGTTTGACTATCCTCGACTTTCGGAAGAACATTATAATGGCTTGATATTAGGTGGTTACATTTGCAATAAAGGTAGTTGCACAGTGTCGTGCCGCGCATTGTACGGCTTATGTCCTTCGATCTCATGAGCCCTATTTCAGAAGGTGCAGTGTGGTTGCGATTCCGGCTTTGTTTGAGATGATCTTTGCCGCTGCCTCGGCCTCGGATCTCGTCGCGTATGTACCGACCTGAACGGTATGCCACAACCTTTTGCCGGAATCGACCTTCTCGGATATATACGGGAAAAACCCTTTCGTCTTCAGTAGCGAAATCATCTGGGTCGCGTTATCTTTCCGGAGAAAAGCACCGGCCTGAACTGAAAAGATCATGGCCTGACCGGCCGGTAGCGAAGTCACGTTCGCCTGCGGAGCCGTTTCCTTTTCCACAATGCGTATCTGCGGGGCAGGGGGTTGTTCCATGGCCTGGCGGCTCTCAGCCGGAGGGGATTGCGCAGTAACCGGGGTTTTCACAGGGATGGCCTTTTCTTGCGGGGCGGCTCTCTCTTCCGTCGGAGGGGGCATTTGCGAAGGGGACACATGGGAATCTCCCGGTGACTCTGCCGCTTCAGCCATGGAAGCGCCCTTTCTGGTCAGCGGAATGGAATCGAGGATTGTGTCTGCGGCGAGTTTCATGACCTCATGAATCGGAGGCTCTGAACGACTGAAGATGGCCGATCTATACGCGTAATCCCTTCCCCACACGATATTCCCGGTCGCGGTCTCCATCAGTTTGGCGGAGGCCCCGAACGTCATCGGAAAGCCATAAATCGGGAATCCCTCATTACTGTACGTTACGGCAATCTGAAGAAGGGCGTCGACCCGTTCCCTCAGATCCGTTCCGGCCATGTTTTCCCGGAGAACATACTTCTCTTGAAGCAGAAACGGTCCCATTTTTTCAGAGGCTGATTCCATGAAAATGTCCCCGAAAAGAGGATTGTGCCCCCGCTCGTCTTCCAGGACAACGGCCACTTTTTTTATGGCGGTGAAATCAAAACGGTCACCGGAGAGGGATGAGAGATCGGCTTTGGAAGCGCACCCCGCCGCCAGCAGCAATGCCGCCGCCAATAAAATTCCCAGCGATTGAAATCGTTTCCGCCCCATTTTGCGAATCGGCATATTACGCTCCTCTCTTCCGTTCTCAGGATTGACTCACGGAAATCACCGGGAACGGAGAGCCGCTGTGGTTCATGGCGTGCTGAAATCCGGTGAGTCTGGGGGAGTATAAGAACCGGGCTCATGTGTGTCAAGCCTTTTGATTGGTTCGCTGTGGGGGACGGTGGTTTTCCCCCGCCGGTGAGCCTGATCGCTGACGATTACCGGGAAAATCCGGCGCTGTTTGTTATCTCTTTATTTTCTCGATTTCAGGAATAACCATCTGGTCCGACAATTGCTGCCCTGTTTTACTCGAACTGTAACACATACATCCCGACCGGGGTCCGTCTTCCGCCCGGTACCATACGGTATCTTCTACGCGAAGATTACTTGCCACTGGTAAAGACCGTCCAAGTTTGTTATAAATTGCGTTTCATTTTTTGACATAGAGGTATTGATACATGAGCGAAACAGCCAAACTGACAGTGGGAGGGAAGACTTACGAATTCCCGATCGTAACGGGCACCGAAGGGGAAAAAGCGATCGACATATCGAATCTCCTGAAGAAGACGGGGTACATCACTCTTGATCCTGGGTCCGTCAATACGGGGAGTTGCGTGAGTGAGATTACGTATATGAACGGGGAAAAGGGAATCCTGCGATATCGGGGGATCCCCATCGAACAACTGGCGGCACATTCCACCTTTGTCGAGACTGCCTATCTGCTGATCAATGGGGTGCTGCCGACCCTTTCCCAGCGAAAGGCCTTTTCTGAAATGCTGAACACCCATTCTCTGGTCCACGAGGATATGCGCGCTTTCTTTGAGAAGTTCCCCCGGGGCGCTCATCCCATGGGGATCCTTTCCTCCATGGTGAACGCGCTTAGGGCGTTCTATCCGGCCCTCCCCGAGCGGACGGAAGAGGAGGAGATCAATATCACCGTGGCACGCCTCCTCTCAAAACTGAGGACGCTGGCCGCCATGTCGTATCAGATATCCCGAGGCCATCGGGTGATCTATCCGTCAAATCAACTGGGATACTGCGCGAATTTCCTGAATATGATGTTCGACTCGCCCGTTCGTCCTTATGTCATAGATCCGGATGTGGTGCGGGCCCTTGAGGTGTTCCTGATTCTCCATGCGGAACACGAGCAGAACTGCTCGACTTCGGTGGTGCGGCATGTGGGAAGCTCCCGGGCGAATCTATATGCTTCGATCTCCGCCGGCATATGCGCTCTCTGGGGCTCTCTTCATGGAGGGGCAAATCAGGCGGTGATCGAGATGCTTCAGGAGATATATGACGGCGGCGGCGATCCCTCCCCCTTTATTGCTCGAGCTAAGGATAAAAACGACCCGTTTCGCTTGATGGGGTTCGGACACCGCGTTTATCGGACCTATGATCCGCGGGGGCCTCTCATCAAAAAGGAGCGGGATAAACTCTTGCGGAAGGTCGGGACAAACGATCCGCTGCTCGATATCGCGCTCAACCTGGAGGAAATTGCGACACATGATCCCTATTTTATAGACCACAACCTGTATCCCAACGTGGATTTCTACAGTGGCATCCTGCTGCGGGCCATGGGCTTCCCGCTGAACATGTTTCCCGTTCTCTTCGCCATCGGCCGGTTGCCTGGGTGGATCAGCCAGTGGCGGGAGAGCGTTCACGACCCGTCATGGAAGTTGTACCGCCCGCGGCAGGTCTATGTGGGGAGTAAGGAGCGGAATTACGTGCCTATCGAAGATCGGGGATAAGTCAGGAGGAATACGGCATGAAGGTAATCGCATTTAACGGCAGCGCCCGCAGGGGCGGGAATACCGCTATTCTGATAGAATACGTGTTGTGCGAACTTCGGAAAGAGGGGATCGACACGGAGATCTTCAGTCTGTCCGGCAAGAAACTCCGTGGATGCAGTGCCTGCTACAAATGCTTCGAGAATGCGGATGAAAGATGCGCGGTCAAAAATGACATTTTGAATGAATGTATTGAAAAGATGGCCGATGCCGACGGTATCATCCTGGGTTCGCCGACGTATTTCGCCGATGTGAGCGCCGAGATGAAGGCCCTGATCGATCGGGCGGGTCTGGTGGGAAAGGCGAACGGCGGCATGTTCAAGCGAAAAGTGGGAGCGGCCGTTATTGCCGTCCGAAGGGCCGGGAGCCTCCACGCTTTCAGCACCATCAACAACTTCTTCCTTTACAGCCAGATGATCATACCGGGTTCCAACTACTGGAACATGGCCATCGGTCGAGACAAAGGAGACGTTGAAAAGGATGAGGAGGGAATCACCACCATGAAACTGCTGGGCGAGAACATGGCCTGGCTGCTCAAGAGGCTCAACCCGTAAGATACATCACCTCTTTCTATCATATTGCCATATTGTTCTAGAGAAGATCCAGACGGTATTGACGGAGCTCTGTGCGAAGGGCCTCCACTTTGTCCACGTATTTCCCGAGTTCCAGCCAGAAATCCCTGCCGTGGTTCTTCACACGGGTATGGACCAGTTCGTGGAGGAGGACAAAGTCAATGAGCCGGTCGGGAAGTCTCGCCAGTTTTTCGTTGATACTGATATTATTCTTCGCCGAGCAGCTCCCCCAGCGCCTCTTTTGATTTCGGATGGAGACGGTGTTACGGGGAAAGCCGTGTTTCCTGGCCAGACAGTCAAGGCGTTCCCGGAGGATATTCTCCGCGTTTTTGCGTGAGGGAGGCGGAGCATGTCCGATGAGTTCTTTGTGACGGAGGCGGAGAAGAGAGGCTTTCCGACGATGCGCCGCGATCCAGTCGGACTTCTTGCGGAGGAACTCTTCCGCCTCGCTGATGGAGCCGCGGCAGGGAAGGGTTACGCGCACGTCCCCTGACGTCGTGACGATGATGGACATTCTCTTAGCCTTTTTACTCCTGTTCAGGACGGCAGGGCCGACCCCGGGAACGTCTATGGCGCTTACTTTCTTCATTTAATTGTCCGGCAGTAAGTGGGGATGAAACAGGGCACACGATGTGTAAAGCCATACCATGTCCCTTCTTATTCTTTCAAGCTGCTTTTCCCCACGTGCAGTCATATTTCATTGAAGGAGAGACGACGATACCTGCCGCTGAAATTTCTTGACAATTACCATGGGCAGAGTATTATCCTATCGTTACGTTAAGTTACAATAGGATCTGCTTTTTTCCTGCCAACCGGAGTAGACGGTGGATGAATGGTATGTGACCCCCGTTTCTCACACGGAAAAGGGGTTATCTGTCTTGAGTAAAGAGAGACCTTTGGGTGGGATGTGTTCATAGGTCGGTCAGGAAACGGCCAAGGAGAGGGTATGAGAATCCTGCATCGCTATTTTCTGATATTGGTTGCCTGTACGGCCATCTTATTGGGAATCCAGATACCAAACTTCGTGGATCAGTATGAGAAAAGGCTCGATGCCCATTTTATCGAAGTAAAGGAAAATTTTCGTGGGTATCAGGAAATAGCCGACCGGTATTATGATGGTTCGATACCGGCGCTGATAAAGAAACATGAGGAAAGCGAGGATAAGGCGTCGAGAGAGGAGGCCAGACCCATCAGACGGATGGCGGAACGCTATCAGAGATTCGAGGCCGAGAAGCGATTCCTTGAGACAGACCTCGCGCATAAGATCGCCTTTATCAGCATGCGAGGGGACAGGGAATTAATTCGGGAGACTTGGAAAAACTATTCATTCATGATCCCCTTGAACCGAGATGCTGTGCTGTCGGGTGCGGTATCAGTGGCCGTCCTCCTGGTGGTGATCGAACTCGTGGTACTTGTCCTCTCACGCCTCTTCCGCTCGGCCCGGAGGCGCTCCCGCTCCAGGGTGCGTCTGTGACTACATGTATCAGGTAGTAAGGGGCTTGACCTTCATTCCGCAAAAGCTCTCCAATCGCGATAACCCGAAGATCATCCGTGAGGGAATGATGCGGGGCTCCGCTGTATGGAGAGGTGGCAAAACGAGACCTGCGTTTTAAATGATAATTGCTTTGAATACCAAAATAATCTGAAGGGGGTAGTATCATGGGAATGCTGAAGGAGTTCAAAACATTTGCAATGAGAGGTAACGTGGTAGACATGGCTGTGGGTATCATTATCGGTGCCGCATTCGGGAAAATCGTCTCTTCCCTGGTTGCCGATCTTATCATGCCGCCCATCGGAGTTCTGCTCGGCGGCGTTGATTTTTCGAATCTCGCCATCACCATCAAAGCCGCCGCGGACGGAGGGGCGGCGGTTACCCTGAATTACGGCAAATTTATTCAGACGGTTGTAGACTTTGTCATCATTGCCTTCTCAATATTCATGATCATTAAAGCCATGAACGCATTCAAGAAGAAGGAAATCGAGGCCCCTGCGGAGCCGCCCGCTCCTCCTCGTGAGGAAGTGCTTCTTACGGAGATTCGGGATCTCCTGAAGCAGAAGTGATGTAAGGGAAAGCTTGTTCAACTGCCCTCACAGGCCGGGCGCCGGTATTCTTCCAGGGATACGGGCGTATTCCCGGCGTTTGTGTCATGACGCTTTGAGGAGGTATTCTTTTCGCGATAGTGATCACGGGAACGGTGATACCGGGGAAAGAGAGGGCAGATTCATTATAATCAGGAGGATGACTATGATCACGGTTCTCGCGTCGATACGGGTGAAGGTGGGGAAGACCTTGGATTTTCTGGAAATATTTAAGGACAATGTCCCCAACGTAAGGGAAGAAAAAGGGTGTGTCGAATATTTTCCGGCTGTGGATATTGACGCCGGACTGCCGGGGCAGAGCTTGGATCCGAATCTTGTCACGGTCATCGAAAAATGGGAGAGTATCGAGGATCTCCGGCGGCATGCCGGTGCTCCCCATATGCTGGCGTATCGGAAAAAGGTCAGGGATATGGTGGAAGGCGTTTCCCTGAGAGTTCTTCAGGGGGCATAAGGGGAAAGGCGGAAGGTTCCGCGTCCTATCGATCGCGCCGCCTTGAGGGCGGCGTGTCTCAAGTTGATGAACGAAGGGCATGGCAGATGGAAGACTTGAAAGACGGCTTTCCTGTATATCAGCATCCTGTGGAGTTGCTTCAGCGCCTGATACGGTTCGATACGACCAACCCCCCCGGAAACGAAGCGCCCTGCATCGCTTTTATTCATGAACTGCTGAAGGAGGCGGGGATTGAATCTTCAGTTCTTGCCCGCGCCCCGGAACGGCCGAACCTGGTGGCCCGCCTGAAGGGCGGGGGAACCGCTCCGCCTCTTCTTCTCTATGGCCACGTGGATGTGGTCACAACGGAGAATCAGAATTGGCGGTATCCGCCCTTTGAGGGAACCATCGCGGACGGGTTTGTCTGGGGACGCGGCGCCCTCGATATGAAGGGAGGCGTGGCGATGATGCTGGCCGCCTTTCTGCGCGCGAAGGCTGAGAATACGGCATTGCCGGGGGATGTGATTCTCGCCGTCGTGAGCGACGAGGAAACGACGGGTGATTTCGGCGCCCGTTTTCTTGTGGAGAATCATCCGGATCTCTTTGAGGGGGTCAGGTACGCTATCGGCGAGTGCGGGGGATTTTCCTTTTACAGCGGGTCAAAACGATTTTATCCGATCATGGTTGCCGAGAAGCAGCGCTGCGCGGTGCGGGTGACTGTCCGCGGCCAGGGGGGACACGGTTCCATGCCCGTCCGGGGCGGCGCCATGGCGCAGCTTTCAGAAGTCCTTCGCCGTCTGGACACCCGCCGTCTGCCCGTCCATCTGACGCCCACCGCCCGCGCCATGATCGACGCGATCGCTTCGACGCTCGGCGGGACGGCCGGTTTTGTCTTGGGTCGGCTGAAAAATCCCGCGCTGGCGAATGCCGTTCTCAATCTGCTTGGAGAGCGGGGAACACTGTTCGATCCCATGCTGCACAATACGGTGAGTCCGACCATTCTGAGAGGGAGTACCACGATCAACGTGATCCCCAGCGAGGTATCCCTCGATCTGGACGGCCGCCTGCTCCCCGGTTTCTCCCCCGATGACCTGATAGCGGAGATCCGCGGGATCGTCGGTGGCGTGGCGGAGCTTGAAGTGCTCAGTTATTCGCCCGGCCCGGCCGAGCCTAATATGGGCCTGTTCGACACCCTTTCCGATATCCTGAGGGAGGCCGACCCGGAAGGCATCCCCGTCCCGCTTCTCCTGTCGGCCACAACGGACGGACGACATTTCTCGCGGCTGGGGATACAGACGTACGGTTTTCTCCCGGTGCGGTTGCCGGAAGGGTTGAACTTCATACGGACAATTCACGCCGCGGATGAACGAATTCCGATTGATGGCCTCAGCTTCGGGACCGAGGCCATTTACGCCCTTCTGCAGCGGTTTGGCGAGTAGAACGGAGGTTATCCCGGTGCGGTTCACAGCAGGCGGTTTCTGAGGAAGGGGAGATGGACGTGACGATTTTTTACTATACCGGAACGGGGAACTCTCTGTGGGTGGCGCGCCTGATCGCGGAGAAGTTTTTGGGTGCCGGGCTGATCCAGATGTCGAGGCACGGGGGAGGGAAGACCACAATCGACGCCAAGGTTGCCGGTGTGGTATTCCCCGTGCACATCTGGGGAGTTCCCGCTCCCGTTGTGCGGTTCGTTGAATCCCTCGAGGGAACTGAATCTGTGTATTTCTTCGGAATCGCCGTCCACGCAGGCCAGGTCTCGAACACCCTGGTTCAGCTCAAAAAGATTCTGTCCCGGCGGGGGATTCCGCTCTCGTTGGGATGTGAAGTGTGCATGCCTTCGAATTACATCCCTTGGGGAGGCCCCGTCCCGCGGGAAAAACAGCTCGAACTCTTCACCCGGGCGCGGGATAAAATCTCCGGCATCTCCGATATGATACGGCAGCGGGTCATACGGCCCGTCGAGCGGGGGCCGCTCTGGCAGAGAATCATATTGACCGCCTTCTATCATCTCAGTTTTTCTCATGTTCCCGGAATGGATAAAAAATTCCGGGCCGACG
>CAZAST010000086.1:0-8994 GCA_964487805.1 uncultured Syntrophaceae bacterium | reverse complement strand
TATTTCTTTCCCCAATCCAAGCCCGTGACGCCGGTTCAGCCCGTTCAGGATACCAGAGAGGCGGATATGGGTGGGCGGGTGAGCGCCGGTGAACAGACCGTTCCGCAAGCGCCGATCATTGAACAGCAGAAATCACTGGTCCAGCACGATGAAGGGACGGGGAATGATGTTACAGTGGACGGCCCCCTCTATACGGCCATATTCAATTCCCGCGGCGCGGGACTGAAATCCTTCAAACTGAAGAATTATCGAATCGATACCGATAAAGATTCAGCGTTGGTGGAGATGGTTACCATCGTAGAGGGCACACGCTATCCATTCTCTTCAACATTTCCCGAATCCAGCATCACTATGCCGGCCGATGTCCTCTATGAAGCAAGCGCCGGCTCGATCGATTTCACCGAAACCACCGGGAAGAAGGATTTGATCTTTTCCTGGTCATATCCGGACACAATCAGGGTGGATAAGATTTATACGTTTTACCCCGACACCTATTCCTTTGATCTGGAGGTCAGAGTGACCAACCTGTCGGGAAACAGCATACGGCAGCAGGCCCTTCTGAGTTGGGTGCAGCAGGTTGATCCGGAAGACAAAGGAAGCAAATACAGCCATGAGGGACCTATCTCGTATGTAAAAGACGAGACCGTCACGGAAAAGGTCAAAAAGCTGGGGGAGAAAAAGTTCAGCGGGCCGGATGTGTCGTGGGGAGGATTCGAGACGAAATACTTCATTGCGGCCATAATACCCGAGCAGCCATCCCTCACCCGGTTCGCCGTCTCGAAGGATTCCGACAACACGGTATTTGCGGAACTTGAAGGCCCTAAAACAATCATTCCGCCCGGACAGCCCGGCGCCTTCAGGTACACCCTCTATCTGGGTCCAAAAGAATACGACATGCTGCAGGCGCAGAGTGTCGGTCTTGAACAATCCATCGAATTCGGCTCGTGGGTAAAGTGGCTTTCCCTGCCGCTTCTCAAGGCGCTCAAGTGGATATATACCGTTATCCCCAACTACGGTGTCGCGATCATTATCCTCACCATCCTGGTCAAGATCATCTTCTGGCCACTCGGGAATATGAGCTATCGGTCCATGAAGGGGATGCAGAAACTGCAGCCCCAGATGAAGGCGCTTCAGGAGAAATATAAAGACGACAAGGCCAGACTGCAGCAGGAAACCATGGCCATGTACCGGGCGAACAAGGTAAATCCGATGAGCGGGTGTCTCCCCATGCTGATTCAACTTCCCGTCTTTTTTGGTCTCTACCGGGCGCTGCTCTACTCTATCGAGTTGCGCCATGCGCCATTCCTGTTCTGGATACAGGATCTATCTGCCAAGGATCCCTATTACATAACCCCCATCATCATGGGTGCGACCATGTTCCTCCAGCAGAAGATGACCCCGACCCCGGGAGGAAATGAAATGCAGGCGAAACTGATGCTGTGGATGCCTGTTATTTTTACATTTCTCTTCCTCAATTTTCCGTCCGGCCTGGTCATTTACTGGCTATTCAACAATATTCTCAGTATCGGTCAGCAGTACTACATCAACAAGCGAACCTCCTGACACGAGGGAGAAAAGATGGAAGATGTGCTCGAAATAGAAGGTAAAACCATAGACGAAGCCATTCAAAAGGCATGCGATACGTTACAGGTCCCGCGAGAGAAACTCGCGATAGAGATATTGTCGGAAGGCTCTACCGGCCTTCTGGGAATTCTGGGAGCAAAAACGGCGCGGATCAGAGCACGGATACTGACGATTGACATCGGCCCGGAGACCCTGGTGAAGGAAGAAACACCGGCGAGCGCCCCGTATGACGAAGAAGCAGCTCTCAAGGCGAAGGCATTTGTCGAGGGAATGCTCGAGCGGATCGGTGTGGATTTCCCCGTTACGGTTGAACCGGACGGAGAAGACGCTCTCATCGTAAACATTCACGGCGACGGCGGCGGGCTCCTCATCGGGAAGGGAGGACATACCCTTGACGCCATACAGTACCTCACGAACAAGGTCCTGAACAAAAACGGAAGCGGCGGGAGAAGAATCTTTCTGGATACGGAAAATTATCGGCAGAAAAGGGCGGAAAGCCTGAAAGCGCTCGCCGAAAAACTGGGGGAAAAAGCTAAAAGAACCAAGAAACCCGTCACGGTTAATCCCATGGCAGCCCACGAGCGCAGAATCGTGCACATGGCGTTGCAAAACGACGATGACCTGGTGACACACAGCCGCGGGGAAGGACCGTTCAAAAAAATTATTATTGTCCCCCGCAAAGGCGGCAAGGCGAAGGCATGATTCGGACTGCCGGAATAGATTCCCCATGCTGGCACACGACGACACAATAGCGGCAATAGCCACGCCTCCCGGTGTCGGAGGGATCGGCATTGTGAGGGTGAGCGGTCCGGATGTCGAAAAACTCTGCAGCACTCTCTTCAAATCATCGGCCGTCGCGGCCCCACTGAAAAGCCACCATCTCTACCATGGCGATATCATATCGCCGGAAACAGGCAGCGTCATCGACGAGGTATTGATTGCGGTGATGCGGGGACCTCGTTCATACACGGGGGAGGATGTCCTGGAGATACACTGCCATGGCGGGCGGCTTATCCTTCAGGCCGTTCTGGAGGAAGTCATCCGCGCGGGTGTCCGCCCGGCAGAGCCGGGGGAATTTACCCGGCGAGCCTACCTCAATGGCCGCATGGACCTCACTCAGGCCGAATCGGTCATGGACCTGATTACCGCTCGAACGAACCGGGGCCGTGCCCTCGCCCTCGCCGGGGTGAAGGGCGATTTATCGAAAGAACTCAGCTCGCTGCGTACCGATTTGATTGAGCTATTATCCTCTCTTGAGTCCGAAATAGACTTCGACTCTGAAGACATATCCCAGCGACATGGTACCGTCACCCCTGACGACATAGGAGACAGCATCGCCCGTATAGGCCATCTCCTCGGGACTTTCCGGGAGGGAAGACTGGTGCGAGATGGGATCACCGTGGTCATCACGGGACGCCCAAATGTTGGAAAGTCGAGCCTTCTCAACACTCTCCTCGGCGAGCGGCGCGCCATTGTTACCTCCATTGCGGGGACCACACGGGATTTTATCGAAGAGGACATCAGCATCGAGGGAATACCCGTCACGCTCACCGATACAGCCGGGATAAGAAAATCGGCGGAGCCAATAGAGCAGGAGGGAATGGCATTCGTATGGAAAAAAACCCTGGCTGCAGATATCGTTGTTATTCTGATCGACGGGAGCGTGACTCTCACAGAGGATGATCTCGAGATTATCGACAGGAATAAAGGCAAACAGGTGCTATTGGTGGTCAACAAGTCTGATCTCCCGCCCCAGATAGACGAGACAGCGTTACAGAAACTCGTCCCCGACGCGGAGCCGCTCTGGATATCGGCGAAATACGGTGACGGCATTCCCGAACTGAAAAAGAGAATTGTCGCAGAGGTGGCGGGAGGTGGGGACAACACGGGATCGGATGTGATACTGACGCATCTCCGCCACAAAAGCGCCCTCGAAAAAACAAGGGTATTCCTTGAAGAGGCACAGACCAGTCTCGCAAACGGGAACTCTCAGGAACTGGCCGCCTTCGCGCTGCAAGAGGCCCTCGATCATCTGGGCGATATCGCCGGGGAAACAACGGCCGAGGATGTGCTGGACAAGCTTTTTGCACGGTTCTGCGTCGGAAAATAAAAAACGCTTTTAACGCATAGAAAGATGTGCCGATTACATGCAAGAATACATTCACGAAGATATGAATGAGGAAATCCGCTCTATCTCAGGCTACTATCAGTATCTCGAGGAAGGGACGCTCTCATTTAACGGGCGGGATGTTCTTTATCTGGTGGGGGTGGGTGTTGTCGACAATTCCTGCTGCGGGGCGGGCTCTTTGCCCTTTGTCAGGGTTTCGGGATACATCGTTTCATGGAAGCAGAGGACCGATCCGGCGGGACGCCCTATCAGCATGGTTGAGCCAGTCACACAGGAACCCGATCAAAGAGCGATACGGCAGCTGATCGTCGGTATGTACCCCGGTTCACAAGTCAACTTCCAGTCATATCAACGGGGATGTAACCCTTCGGAACATTCTGAGCACTAAAAAGGTCATGCCCGCACCTGCGCACCTCTCTCGGAAATGCATCCCCATACCCGTGAGATCAGTTGATCGCCACGCTGCCGTGCTCGCCGGAACCCACCCGTACAACGTCGTGAAGATCGAGGACAAAGATCTTTCCATCCCCGATCTGTCCCGTGTGGGCCGCCTTCGTGATGGTAGCGATCGTCCGGTTGACGAAGTCTTCATTGACCGCTATCTCGAACTTGACTTTTTTGAGAAGGCCGCCGCTCTCTTTCGCGCCGCGGTAAATCTGGGTGCGACCTTTTTGTCTCCCCTGGCCGAGGACGGTGGATACGGTCATCAGGTGCACCTCCTCCTCTTCGAGAGCTTTTTTTACTTCCTCCAGCTTGTGGGGCTGCACAATCGCGATAATATATTTCATGGCCGTTTCTCCTATTCGAGTATGGTATAGGCGGATTCGTTATGCTGGGTCAGATCGAGGCCGATCAGTTCGCTCTGTTTGTCAACGCGCATCCCCACCAGCAGATCGACAACCTTGTACAGAATTCCGGTAACAATCAAGGCGTAGGCGATGCAGACAATCATATAGAAGATCTGAACCAGAAACAGCCTCGCGTTTCCGAGGAGCAATCCGTCCGCTCCGGCCGGGTTGATCGCCGTCGCGGCGAAGAGACCGGTGGCGAGCGTTCCCCAGATACCGCCGATCCCGTGGACACCGAAGACATCGAGGGAATCGTCGTACCCCAGAAGAGGTTTGAGCCGGGCGACCGCGAGGTAGCAGACGAGCCCGGCGATCAGGCCGATCGGTATGGCGGAGAGGGCGCTGACGAATCCGCAGGCCGGTGTGATGGCGACCAGGCCCGCGACGACGCCGCTGACGATGCCGAGAACGGTGGGCGCGCCGTCCATCTTCCACTCCATGAATGCCCACGCCATCCCTGCCGCGGCAGCCGCCGTGTTGGTGGTTACGAAGGCGTTTGCGGCAAGTCCTCCCGCTTCAAGGGCGCTCCCCGCGTTGAAGCCGAACCAGCCGATCCACAGGAGAGCTCCCCCCAGAAAGGTGATCGGGAGGTTATGGGGAGCAAATGCCTGTTTCGCATACCCCACCCGTTTTCCGATCAGGATGGCCAGCAGCAGCGCAGACACGCCTGAACTGACATGGACCACAATTCCGCCGGCGAAGTCGAGGGCCCCGATGCCCCCCAGCCAGCCGCCTGCTCCCCATACCCAGTGTGCTATGGGGTCATACACGAAGGTCGACCACAGGAGCGTGAAGAGGACAAGGGCGGAGAACTTCACCCGCTCGGCGAAGGCGCCGACCATGAGGGCCGGGGTGATAATGGCGAACATGGCCTGGAATATCATGAAGGCAAGGTGGGGCACCGTCCCGGCGTATGTCGAACTGGGTTCCTGCCCCACCCCTCTGAGACCTGCCCACTCCAAATTCCCAATAATCCCGTACCCTGTTTCGGGGCCGAAGGAGAGGGAGTAGCCGAACAGAACCCACTGCAGGCTTACCAGACAGATGATGGCGAAGCACTGCGTCAGAATGGAAAGGATATTCTTCCGCCTCGCCATACCCCCGTAAAAGAAGGCCACCCCGGGTGTCATAATAAATACCAGAGCGGTACACACCAGTATCCATGCCGTATCTCCCGTGTTCATCCCCTGTACCTCCAAACATGTATGATGTGAGACATCATCGTGTTGAGCAATTACGATGCCAACCGGGGAGCTGGCATTAACCATATGATACTAAAGAGGTATTTAAGGGGACGGGTTTCTGGAAATCGTACAGTACCGTGCCGGAGATCGTCCACAACTACAATATTGTAGAATAAACTGGCATTTGTCCTGCCGCATAGGATACAATGGCAACGTCTGATAATATGGAGAAATGTATGGCCCATATGGTGACAGGGGAACCACGAAACATGGATCAGGGTGCCTCAGGATTTCTGTTTGACAAAGAAGACCACGCACTTCTGGTGATCGTCAATGAGGTCTTGGGCCGTGACCGGTCACGCGGGCATCTGAAAAATCTTCTCAATCCCTACCTGCATCCCCATGGAATCAAGGAGATGGCGGCGCCGAAAGAGCTGCGCATCGCCTATGCGGTTATCCATCTCCTCAATTCTCTCGAAGTAGGGAAGGCGAAGGATCGTCTGGGGGCGCTCCGTTCCCTGCGGGAGGAGGTGCTGTACAGCTCCGAGAGTTTCCTTCGCAGGAACACGGCGAGGGTCCTGTTGCAGATCATGAAAAAACTGGTACAGGCCAGAGGGGACTATCGCCGGCAGTTGGAACTGGCCCATGATTTCCGGATGACCGCATCGGGGAAACCGCGCGTGGTGCGGGCACAGTTGCAACGATATCACCTCCTTGAAATGCCGGAAGCGTGGAATCAGATCGCTACCGACGATCATGTCCACGATGTCAATACCAAGGGGCGAAAATCCCCTACCCATCTGATCATGGATGCCTGGATCAAGGGGATCAGAAGACTGAAGGTAATCTATTATAATTATGTAAGCCCGCAGGTGGCCCAGGAACTTCTGGAAGCGGCCGCCATTATGGAAATGAGGGTCAGAATCGGTGTTGAGTTTTCGGCCAGATTTTACGGCCGGTATGTCCAGTTCATATGGGCCCCGCGCGGACTTATCGATGCTCAGGATTTTCTGAATTTTCTGCAGGACAGTGCCGTGGAATCCTTCATGACGGAAGGGCGCCGAGTCTCGGAATATCAGCAGCGATATGTCATGACGGTTTTGGACCAGTTTAACGAACGGCACCGGCACGCCATACATGAAACCTATGGGTTTCTCCCTCCTCCCCTTGATCACGATGAATTTCTTTCTTTTGTGGGAGCCGGGCAGGCCTCACTGCGCCATCTGGCGGAATTTGCCTCCACAAACATGCTGCCTGTCATGCGGGGTCATGTGGCGGACCTGCGGAAGAGCTACGTCCACGCGGTCCCGGAAGAACGTGAACGAATGGAAGGGGCGGTGGAGGAATTGGACAGGCTGGATTCGGAGGCGATCGTGGAGCGCTACCTGCGTCCGGCACAGAATCCCCTTGTCCCGGACCCCCATGTGCCGTCAGATGAGGATGGTGTTCCGTGGCTTTTGACTCTTACCCCCCGCGATCTTCTCGAACGGCTGGGTCGTCTGAACGCCGGGTACAGTATCACCCTTCCCCTCGGCGGACTGAGCGTCGAGGATGTCATCGAACTCCTCTACGAATGCCATGGTCAGATCACCCACCTGGAAGTGTTCAATCTCAAGGATTACGTGACCGGCACAGTAGTTCATGACGCCGCAATCAACGATCTGCAGAGGGCCATCAATGAGGATGACGTCATCGCCCTGAAGCGCATTATCCGCGAAGGAATCGAAAACGTCAGCGGTGTTGCCCCCGCCAGGGCGGAGGCGCTGACGAAGATACTCCATGATATAGCCACGTTCCGATCATACTATGAGGGAACGCTCCTCAAAAGCCGCGTGGGGAGCGATTCCAGTAGCCGATCGCACCGCCTGTACGGTATGGGGCTTGCCATACGCGATACCCTTCCCCGCAGGGCGCAGCGCGAAATACTGAAGGCATCCTCCTCCCGTCTGATTCTTCCACTGCGCACTTCTGTCTATCTGCGCGCGAGTTACCTGCCGCGCCCGAGTGCCGGGAAGGCGGCAAGCGCCCTGTACCGTTTTGCGTCACATGTCCCCGGTCTGCGATTTATCGGGAAAAGACGTGTGGAGGAGTGGGAGATCGAACGGGATTCGACCACCCGTGTCGGTGTCGCCGGGAACGTGGTCGCCCTGGGAGGGCAGGACGAGGGAAACGCCCCGGGACTTTTTCCGGAGCCTCAGGATGTCCGGGAAACCGGGTCCGCGCTGTCGTGGCGATATCTCAACAGCACCCTGAAAAACTGGCTCAAGGTGCTGACCGGTTTTGTCCCGGCCTTTCTCACCTTTTATCTGACCAAGGACTGGTGGCTCCTTGCCTGGTTCGGGGCCGTTATCTGGTTCGGGATCACCGGGGCGCGCAATATCCTCCAATCCGTCCTGGGAAGCGGCGGTATCCGGCGGTCCCCTCTCTTGAAATGGAACGATTTTGTCAGATGGGATCGTCTGACCGATTCCCTGCTCTTTACAGGGTTTTCCGTTCCTCTCCTCGATTACATCGTCAAAACGCTTCTTCTCGACAGGCTGCTCGGGATCACAACAGCGACCAGCCCTGTCCTTCTCTACACAGTTATCGCCCTGGCGAACGGACTGTACCTGACGGGACATAATATCTTTCGCGGGCTGCCCCGGGGCGCTGCCTTCGCGAATCTTTTCAGGACGGTTCTTTCCATTCCGCTCGCTCTTCTCTTCAATGCGGCGGCGGGAAGCCTGCTCATCATGGCGAATGTGCCGCATGTCGAAGTCATTCTCCAGAAGTGGGCGGCCATTATCTCCAAAGCCGCGTCCGACTGCGTTGCCGGCCTGATCGAAGGGACGGCCGACCGGTACCAGAACATCCTGACCCGGATGTGGGATTACCGGAGCAAGCTGGCGCAGCTGTTCGACACGTATGTGGAACTCGAACTGCTGTTGCCCGAGGCGGATGTCTGCTCCTTGATGACGGCTCCCAGGAAATTTGTCCGCGTCGTCAGGGAAAAAGCACGTAACCTGGAAAAGGTGGGCATTATCAACGCCCTCGATCTCTTATACTTCTGGATGTATCAGCCTCGAGCTGTGAGCGCGCTGCACGCCGTGGTGCGGAAGATGTCTGCCGATGAGCGCCGGATTTTCATTTGTTCCCAATTGGTCCTTGAACGGGAGCGGGAAATAACACAGCTCTTCGTGGACGGGCTGGTGGGGAAGAATTTTTCGAAGGCCCTCTCCTTCTATCTCGATCGTTCAGGAGAATACCTGAA
>CAZAST010000085.1:0-9005 GCA_964487805.1 uncultured Syntrophaceae bacterium | reverse complement strand
ATCTTTTATGAGGCAACGTTACCTCCTATCCCTTCTCCTTCGGTAACATTTTATTATGAGTCAACTGGTCAGGCGGTCCAATGCCCTTGAGGGGCCTGGTCTGAATCAGACGACATAAAGGGGGGGTCACGAAAAGAAAGGCGAACAGATTACAGGTGGTTCTCTCGTTCAGGGCATACCGAAAATGCGAAGGCGGCATACCGGCCATCGTGGCTCATACTGAGAGTGACGGCGGAGGTGCTTCCCGCAATCCGTACCTCGGGAGGGGCCAGACCCTCGCATCCTTTTGGACGAAAAATGCCGACGGCCTCCGGCGGCTCGCACACATAGCCTGCTATGCTTCGTTTTGCTATCTCCCGGACAAAGTCGGATTCGTCATGGGGTGAAAAACAAGTCAAGGGAATATTCCGAACATTCCAGATGACGTCATCAATCACCTTGTCAGTCGCCGCTCCCAGGCAGTGTATATAATCGTTGGTAATAAGAAACCGGACCGAAAGCGTGCCTAAAGGAGTGTCAACAGTGCCCGATTCAGGTCCGTGGCTGCCTTCGTCAGGCAGATGCACCTCATACCGCGCCGGCGCCGGGGAAACGGAAGGAACATATCTGCGTAACGCCTTGTACGCCGTTTCCTTTCCAGTCCACAGGCTCCAGAGCATTCTATCCGGATCGCTGCTTTCCAGGATCTTTTGTCGCTCACCCGGCGTGAACACCCTGTTCATGAAGGGGATATCCCGACTTTTCCCTCTTGCCTGAGGAGCCATACGATCCACTACGTCGTTGCCGATCAAAATACTCATCCTCCATCCGTGCCAGATGTTCCACGATCCGCAGCGCGCAGTCTCTCTGGGCCTTCAATCCCTTCCCTTCCATCTCCGGCACCAGGGTCTCGACCCTCATGGTGAACCGTTCACCAAACCGGGGGACACCGGTGTAGGTTTTCTGGCCGTCTCCCCTCAGATACACACACATGATCCGGCAACCGGGGGCATGCGCCACCAGACGTCCCACGCCGTAGGTAAAATTCTCCAGATTGATCCGTCCCGTCCGGGAACGCCCCCCCTCGGGAAAGATAAGCAGACTTTCCCCGCTATTCAGGAGATGGAAGCACCGATCCATGGTTGATTTCATCTGGTCCCGGTCGCCCCCCCGGCTGATGGGGATGCATTTCGACAGATAGCAGACCGCCGTCAGAAAGGGATTTTTCTGGAAATTCTTTCGCTCCGGCAGATTCCAGGGAAAGCGCCGGTATCGGATCATATACCCGTGCAGAGGCGCCATGGCCCACTGAACGATGACGGAATCTATCATGGTCAGGTGATTCGGGCAGATGATCCACGGCCCTTTGTGCTCCTTGAAGAGGCGGCGGATCGTTTGTCTCACCCTTCCGAGTTCCCGTACCCGGTAGCCCATCACCAGCATAAAAAGGTGGGCAAGGGGGGCTATGATGAAAATGGAGAAACGTCCCAGCAAGCCCTGCAGGCGCAGGGAATATCTCGTTTTCCAGTTCATAATTTCACTGTAATTTCGTTTTAATTACGTCCACTGCATTCCCGATCGTCCTGATCTGATCGGCATCATCATCGTCAATCTCTATATCAAAGATATCCTCACACTTGATGATCACATCGACCAGACGCGCGGAATTGACCTTGAGGTCGTCGAGTATGTGCGTATCCTTTGTCGCCCCGTCGAGCAACGCCGGATCCTTGACGTATGGTCTCAAAATAGTAACCATCTCCTGAAAAATCTTTTGTTCGTCCATTGCCTTCTCCTTTGTGAATGATTGAGGGTCGAAAGCCGCTTACGCCTTCTCCCACTTTTTAAAAATCAAGCATCCGTTCACATCTCCAAAACCGAAACTGGCCTTGGCGATAATCTTCATTTCGGGATATTCCATGACCTTCTGGGGGATCCTGTGCGCGAATGCCTCGATCCCGGGGTGCACATCCTCACAGTTGACGGAGGGGTGCAGAAATCCTCTGTACAACTGGAGCGCAACAGCAACACTTTCGATGGCCCCTGCAGCCCCAAGGCAGTGCCCGATCATCGATTTTGTGGAGCTGATGTAGGGGAAATCAGCCGGACCTCTTTCGAGAGCCCGCGACCAGTTGTCGACTTCCGAAGGATCGGCAAAGGTAGCGGTCAGGTGCCCGTTAATGGCATCGATCTCATGGGGAGATATGCCCGCGTCGGCCAGCGCCCCTTTGATGCAGCGCTGGACTCCTTCCGGATTCGGCGCCGTCATGCTGCCACCGCTTCTCTGGCCACCGCAATTGACAGCCCCGCCCAGAACCTCCGCGTAGATCCTTGCGCCACGGGATTGTGCGGCTTCCAGTTCTTCGAGGACCAGAACGGCTCCTCCTGCGCCGGGTACGAAACCATTGGCCGTGGCGCTCATGGGCCGTGATCCCTTCTCAGGTTGATCGTTGAACTTGCGGGCGATGACACGCATGGAATCGAATCCCGCCCATATGTAAGGGGACGCCCCCTCGGACCCCCCGGCCAGCATCCGTTTCGCCAACCCCGCCCGTATCCGCCACATCGCATTGACAATGGCTTCCGTACCGGTGCTGCAGGCGGCGGAGTTGGATGTCACCTGGTTTCCCAGGGCCAGGAGACCTCCCACGCGAGCGCTGGTTCCGCTGTTCATGACCTGCTCGACAACCCTGCTTCCCATGCGCCGCGTCTTCCCCTCATTCACCATGGGGACGACCCTCTCGGCGATCGTATCCATCCCGCCGATGCCTGACCCGAGAATGGCTCCCGTGTCCCAGTCCGCCGGATCATCATCTCCGGGCATCTCGAATCCAGCGTCCCGCCACGCATCAACGGCTGATACCGATATATACCCAATATTATCGTTCAGAGAGAGGAGCTTTTCATGATCGAAATAGCTTGCGCGGAGCGCTTCAAAGTCCTGGGGTACCCCTCCTATCTGACAGCCGAACTGCAGCTCCTCCAGCCGGGGGAAGAACCTGATCCCCGACCGCCCTTCACGCAGGCCCTGTTCGAAACTGTCAAGACCGTGGCCGTTGGGGGCCACCACTCCCATTCCCGTAATCACAACCCTAGGTTTCATGCACATCGACTCCTCTGCCGGTCAGCGTTCCAGAACAGATAAACTCCCCGTTTTCTTTCTCCATGCGGGCCCTGGTCTTCAGGTTTCCCCTGCGGAGATAGACCTTCTCACCCGTGACAATGACACGCTCCCCGGGGTTTACGATAGCGTGAAACTCGCACTCATCGACCATGGCAAAGAGGGTGACCATCCGGCCGATCTGCCCCAGGGACAAGCCCCGAAGCATAAGCAGGTATATGCCGAAGGCGACAACCCCGGTCTGGGCCATCGTCTCGATCAGAATAACCCCGGGGGTGACGGGGCGATCCGGAAAGTGCCCCGGGTAAAAATACTCATTCTCCCGGAACCGGTATGCTCCCACAATATGCTCACCGTCCACCTCCAGTATGTCATCGATGAAACGGAACGGGCGCTGCTGGGGAATCAATGCAAGGACCTGCCGGATCGTTTCATGATCAGCCGCCATAGAGCCCCCCGTTCACGTGGATCACGCTTCCCGTAATGTATGTTCCCCTGCAGGCGAGGAAGGCCACCACATCGGCGACCTCCTCGGGACGGCCCATCCTCCCCAGGGGGATATTCTGAGCGATTCCGTGCCGCACCTCGTCGGAAAGGTCCGCGGTCATGGCCGTATCGATGAAGCCCGGCGCAACCGAATTGACGAGAATCTCGCGCCCCTGCAATTCCCTGGTCAGGGATTTTGTAAAGGCATCGAGAGCGGCCTTCTCCATGGTGTAGGGGATCTGCCATTTGTTCCCCGTATGCCCCACCACGCTGGAGATGTTGATAATCCTGCCCGTTCCCCTGCGCAGCATGAAGAGGCGTAGTATCCGTTTGGTGAGATACCAGGTCCCGCGAAGCGTCGAACGCTGGAGGTCGAACTCTTCCATCCTCATGGAATTGATGTCGTTGTTGACGGAAACCCCGGCATTGTTGACCAAAACATCGACACGGCCCGCCTCTTCCCTGATCGACGTGACCATTGTCTCAACATCGTCCACATCAGCGAGATCGGCCTTCAGGAGAAATCCCACCGCAATCTTCGAGAGGACGGCCTTCGCCTGGTCCTCGCTCCGCCGGTAATGGATGCCGATTCTGAATCCCTCGCGGGCGAGGGCCTCACAGCACGCGGCCCCGATCCCGGTTCCGCCTCCCGTGACAATTGCCACCGGACGTGATCCTTCATCCCTGCCGCCTGATCGGTTCATACTGCCCTCTTGATAATGCCACCACGCGCGTGAAGAGAACGTTTCGGATAATCCGGATAGACAATCCCTTTGAAGATCCCCGCGCGGGCCTCCTTCACGATCATGATCAGTTCGTCATCGACGAACACCCTGCCATCGCCGATGACGATGCTCGATCCGGAATCCTTGAGATTGGAAAATCGTTTCACATCGACCTCATACCGGACAATCTTGTTGTAAGGCCGGACCTGCCCGTTGAATATGATTTCTCCGGAACCCAGCGCCCTGCCACCGCCTAGTCCCCCTTTCCAGCAACAGTAAAAACCCAGAAGCTGCCAGATCGCGTCAACGCACAGACACCCCGGCTGCACGGGATCACCCGGCATATGACACTGAAAATACCAGGCATCCATCCTGATATCCTGCTCGGCGACAATGGACCCCTTCCTTCCATCAGACCCTATGGAGATGATGCGATCCATCATCAGAAAAGGCGGCGCGGGAAGTCGCGAGTCGAAGTCCGGGGGAGGATTATCCACAAGCCGTCCATAGGCAAAGGTGATGAGTTCCTCAAGATCAAAGCTGCTCTTCTTCATGAATTCAGAATATTTCACGGTTTCCTCTTCATTGGGCTGTCTGCCTTATGCCGCGATCCTCAGCATGGCCCGGACCCAGGTAAGCCCCGCTCCCACCAGGGCCAGCGCGATATGGTCCCCGGCGCCAAGTTCACCCCAGTGCTGGCTCAGGACAGTGGGTGCACCGGAGCCTCCGGTGTTGCCGTAATCGACAATATTATGCCAGTGGTCTTCTTCCGATATCCCGCACCGGTCGACCACGGTCCTGAGCATGCCGAAGTTCGCCTGATGCCCGACAAACTTGAATCTGTCATAGCCGTCCGGATAGAGCTCCTGCAAATCTCTCAGCAATTCCGTTGTTTTGCGTATAGCGAACCCCTGAACGACTCTTCCATCCTGATCGAAATGCCCCACGCGGGGTACACGGACCTTGTCCCATGAGCTCGGGTTAGAATCGCAGAAGAAGGCCTCGAACAACATCGTCGACGGGACAGACGCCGATACGATCGCGGCGCTGGTTCCATCTCCGAAGAGGGGGGCGGAACGCCGATCGGAATAATCGATGATACGGGTCAGATTCTCGGGATTGACCACCAGAATAAAGGGCGGCAGAGCCTCCGGCTTCATATCGGAGAGGAATTTCATCTGCATCCCGAAGGTGGAACAGGCCGAATTCAGATCGAAGCAGGGGACATCGATCCCCATTTCCCCCGCCACACTTGCGGCCTCGGCCGGCGTGACATGATCAGGGGCGGAGCTCCCGGAGATCACCATCCCGATATCAGGGGGTTCCAACCCCGCCCGTTCCAGCGCCTGCTGAGCGGCACGCGCTGCCGTCTGGGCGTTCGTATAGAGACAGGCCTCCATGGCGGCCCGAGAGTCGCGGTTTCTCGTCGTCCTGATATAGTCCAGCGGCAAAGCCGTGCGGCGGGTGTGGATGCCGACCCTCTCCAAGATCCACTCCTCGCTGCAGCCGATGTCCAGCTCTTCCAGAAACCGGTTCGTAATGACGGTCTCGGGATGAAAATGACCTAACCCGTGCAGATACAGCATATTCTATACAAGCTCCCGTCCGATGATCATATCCTGGACCTCCCTGACCCCTTCATATATGTCGATGATGTGGGCATCCCTGGCCAGCTTCGAAATTTCATACTCGGACATGAACCCGTAACCGCCGTGCAGATGGAGTCCTTCCTTGGCGCAGAAGAGTGCCGCTTCGGCGGCGACATTTTTCGCCAGTGAGGCGTATACGCCTCTGTCCTCGGCACGCTCCTGGACCTTGACCGCCGCCTTCATCAGGGCCAGATCCGCCAGCTCAACCCGTTTCCACATTTCCACCAGGGTATCCCGCGCGACGGGGAGATCGCAGATCCTCTGCCCGAACTGTTTACGTTCCTTCGTGTATTCAAGGGTAAGGTCAAATGCCCGCTTGGCAAGGCCGACACCGATAGCCGCCACCATGGGCCTGGCGTAATCGAGAACGTCGACGGCATACTTGAAGCCCAGCCGCCGGTTTCCGATGATCTGATAATCCTCGATGACCACATCCTCAAAGGTAACCGTCGCCGTATTCGATAGGCGTTGGCCGAGCTTGTCCTCCGGTTTCCCCGTGGTAATCCTCCCTCCCCCCGGCAGGGTGATCTCCCGTCCTCCCGTGGGCTGGGCGGTTATATCCGCCGCGGACACCGCGCTGCAGGGTATGATGACACAGGCCATCATCAGACCCCGGGGACTTCCCGTCTTGCAGAAAACCGTAAACTGTGACGCATATGAAGCATTTGTAATGAAACACTTTTCCCCGTTGAGGATGTACCGTCCGTCATCTCCCTTTCTGATGAAGGTGGTCATGGCGGCATTATCGGAGCCCGCTCCGGGTTCGGTCAGGCAGAAAGCCGAAATGATGGGAGCGTCCACGAAGGGTTTGAGAAATTTCTCTTTCTGCTCTTCCGTTCCATTCTGTGTAATGACAAAATTCGCCAGATCGTTGCACATGGCCGACGTTGAGATACCGGTATCGCCGTAGGACAGCTCCCGGACTATCAGAGCGGATGAAATGATATCCACCTCGAATCCCTTCACCGACTCGGGAATGGAAAGGTTCATCAGTCCCATCTCCCATGCCTTTTTGATGATATCGAGGGGGAACGCATGGTTGCGCTCCCGTTCCATAACGCTCGGCGTTATCTCGTTTTTGACAAATCTCCGGACCGTCTCCACATACATCTTCTGGTCATCGGCAAGCGTAAAATCCATATGGTGCCTTATTCTCCTTAAAAATTGGTTTCTTAACAGAGCCTCCATCGCCTTCTGAGGCGAGGTATCACTGCGCCAGAGCCGTTCTCAATCTCTAAAACGTCGCATAAACGAGGGAATCGGAAGGCACCTGTCAAACGTCACGACGGTTTCTGCGACCCGGTTCATTTTTCAAACACTTTCCGGCCCCCGGAAAGAGTCGTGACAGACTGGCATTCAACACCCATGGTCTTGAAAAACCCTCTGAGAGGGCGGCCGGGGCCTATTTCAACGGTGAAACTCGCGGTTGCGGCAAGAGTTTCCATATTCTTCCTCCATCGCACCGTATTGCTGAGCTGCGTAACCAACCGGTCGACGATTTCCGCGCGGTTGTCTGAATGAAACAGGCCTGTCACATTCGACGTCACCCGCTTCGCATTGGCCGGCTGTACCTGTCCTTCGATTCCGCGGAGCACATCCCGGAACCCTTCCTCGATGGTCTCCATATAACGGCTGTGAAACGGGGCGCTCACATTCAGCGGGACAAAACGGAAAGAGGGGTCGTTCCCTATGGAATCCCTGATCCTCTCTTCCGCTTCGGTCATCGCCTTCGCGTCACCGCTGATCACGATCTGATCAGAAGAATTGTCATTCGCCAGATCAACGGGCAGATCCTCCAGCGCCCCCAGAACCGCAGGAACATCGAGCCTTTCCGCAATCACGGCCGCCATTGCGCCCGATCCCACCGGTGTTGCCTCCTGCATGAGGCGCCCTCGCGTCCGAACCGCCTTCATGGCTTCTGAAAAGGGCAGTACGTCCGCCGCGACCAGCGCGGCATACTCGCCCAGACTGTGTCCCCCGAAATACGCCGGTTCGAAGCCATACAGAATCCCGAGTCCGCGAAGCATGGCGATCTCCGTTGCCAGGATACAGGGCTGGGCGTATTCGGTCAGGTTCAACCGCTCGTCCTCCTCAAAACAGAGAGCAGGCACATCCCAACCCAGGGCGTCCGAAGCCTCATGATAGGCATCCCTGCTGATGGGGACGGTGTCGTAAAAGTCTTTCCCCATACCGGGGCGCTGTGACCCCTGACCCGGGAAAACGACCGCTATCTTTTTTTCGCCCATTTCCGCCATTTCTGCCCCTGCACATCACTCCGACCTGCCTCCCACTGCAATTGCACATTACATGCCATCGTAGGGCGGGCTGACCGGATTCGCAGTAACTGATTGAAATACAATGTGCTATTCACTTTAATCGTCTCCTCTCCCCCGCTGGCGCGGCAGGGTTTTGATGCGTAACCCCTTTCGCGGTCGGTAAAAGATTACGCACTTGCACGAAGCGAATCCTCATGCCGGGAACGCCTGATTTTGTTCGGTCACAGCGTGAAACGAGAGACGGATTCTGAGATCCCAGCCCTTCTTGTATTGCCGCTCCGGATATGATAGTTTTTTTGCAAGGAGAACGCATATGGAGACCTTTGCACTGGCGGCGATCAGCCTCACGATTGCCGCTTCGCTGTTCATAAAAAGGAATAAACGGATCCTCCATCTCACCTTCGCCTCCCTGTGCCTCGGACTCTTTCTCGAAAAAACGGGAGTCTTTTTCGAAGGGATCTTTCTCAACGACTTCTGGAAGACACTGCATGTCCTGGGCCTTCTGGTGATACCTCCCCTGCTGATCGCCTTCAGCGGCATTTTCCTTGGAACCAACAGGGCACATTCGAAAGGGCCGGCGGCATATGCGGGCCTCGGAAGTCTGATCACCGCCGCCGTCTATTTCCCCCTTCTCTTTCACCGGCCTTACGCCGTGGGCATTCTGTACCTCTATGTGGGCGCCGCGCTCGCGTACTGTCTCGGCATGCTCGTTCAGGCGATATACCACGCCCCCCGCAACGGGGAGCGGAAACGGTTGATCTATGTGGCC
>CAZAST010000084.1:7161-9022 GCA_964487805.1 uncultured Syntrophaceae bacterium | reverse complement strand
TCTATGTGGGCGCTGCGCTGGCGTACTGTCTCGGCATGCTCGTTCAGGCGATATACCACGCCCCCCGAGGCGGAGAACGGAAGCGGTTGATCTATGTGGCCGTCGCCTGCGCCGTTGCAGGGGTCCTGAGTCTCACGGACGTGGCGCACGGGTACCACCCCGGGGTTCCCCCGTTATTGGATATTTCACTGGCCTTTCTCATCTACTTTATCCTCGTTATCATTACCTATCCCCGTCTTCCGGAACTTCATGAAATAATGGTTCGGGCGGCCATCGTCTTTCTCCTCATGATCTTCGCAACGGTCACCTTTTATCTGGTCCTTGCCATCTTCGGGGACGGGGAACATATCCCTCCGTTCAATCTGATATTCATGACGGCCTTCATCATCGTCATCTTTATAGACCCCGTAAAACTGATTCTGAAGAAGGCGGGGCTCTATTTCTTCCTCGAAGGGAAAGGTTCGCTGAACTCCCTCTATACCATCGACGAAGAGATGGAGAAGGAAAAGTCTCTCCTTCTTGAAGAGATGGCAACCACCCTCGCCCACGAAATCCGCAATCCTCTCGGGTCGATAAAAGGGGCCGCCCAGTACCTGAGATCGGACAGCGATTCAGAGGAGAATCGTGAACTCTTTGATGTCATCACCAGTGAAATCGACCGGCTGAACAATGTGGTCTTACGCTTTTTGAGCTACGCGAAACCCGGGGCGATCAATCCCGATATCCGGAGCATGTCGGATATTCTGGAAAGGATCGTCACCCTGATCACGTCGCAGCATCTCTCCGAAGGGATCATCATCAAAAAGGACATCCCGCAGGACCTTCCCCCCGTCTGGGTTGACGGGGAACAGATGGTGCAGGCGGTCCTGAATATCACCCTGAACGCCGTGGAGGCGATGCCCGGGGGGGGCACCCTGACCCTTTCCGCGAGGGTTGTGGACCCTGAAAGCGGCCCCTGGATCGAAATTGCCGTTGAGGATACGGGAGAGGGAATCGAAAAGAAAGCGATCAAACGTCTCTTCAAGCCCTTTTATACAACCAAGCAAAAGGGGACCGGGATCGGCCTTGCCATCTCTCAACAGATCGTCAAAGCCCACGGAGGGACTATCGGCGTCACCTCCTCTCCGGGACGGGGATCGGTCTTTCACATACGGATACCGGCGCAGAGCCCATGAACCTTCCGGCGAGGCAAGAGATTCCCGGACCCTTGACAGTCCAACCATACTGTAATAGAACCACACTGAAATCGATCCAGAGAACCGGTGGCATGAGACTAGACATGAGCGACGCCAAACCATTAAAAAAGAAGTCTATTCTGGTCGTCGACGATGAACAGAGCATGCGGCTCGTTCTCTCCGCCATGCTCAAAAGGGAAGGGTATGGGGTTGAAACCGCCGCCGACGGTTTCGAAGCCCTCGATCTCATCAGAAAGAAGGATATCTCCGTCGTCGTCACCGATCTGAAGATGCCCCGTCTCGGCGGCATCGGCCTCTTGCGCCGGGTCATGGAAAAGCACCCGGCAGTACCGGTTATTATTATCACAGCCCATGGGTCCATAGAGAACGCCGTCGAGGCCGTCAAGAAGGGGGCATTTGACTATATTACCAAACCCTTCGATCAGGAAGACCTGAAAAACGTGATCACCAAGGCGGTACAAACAAAATCACTGAGCGACCGTGAAGTGGTGTTTGATTCCGTGGAGGGGGATCGCACTATCCTCATAGGGACCAGCAAACCAATGCTGGATATATACGACATCATCAAACGGGTCGCGCCGACCCCGACAACCATTCTGATCACCGGAGAAACGGGGACCGGGAAAGAGCTCGTCGCCCGCGCGATTCATGAAAACAGCCCTCGC
>CAZAST010000084.1:0-7151 GCA_964487805.1 uncultured Syntrophaceae bacterium | reverse complement strand
AACCATTTATCAAGATCAACTGCGCCGCCATCCCTGAAAACCTGATGGAAAGCGAACTGTTCGGATACGAGAAAGGGGCCTTTACCGGGGCCGTCCACAGAAAACCCGGACGTTTCGAACAGGCCGACTCGGGAACCCTCTTTCTCGATGAAATCGGCGATCTGCCGAGGGACATGCAGGCAAAGCTGCTCCGGACGATCCAGGACCGCGAATTCGAACGGGTTGGCGGGGTACAGACCATCACGATCGACGTCAGACTGATCGCCGCCACGAACAGGGATCTTCTCCAGGATGTGGTGGACAAAAGGTTCCGGGAAGATCTCTACTACCGGATCAACGTCATGCCCATCCTTCTGCCGCCATTGCGGGAGAGAAGAAATGACATCCCGCTCCTCCTCAATCACTTCATCGATACATTCAACAGGAAACTGGGCCGACACGTACGACGGATAGAACCGGAGGCGGAGCGGTTCTTTTGCGAATACAACTGGCCGGGGAATATCAGGGAGATGGAGAATCTTCTTGAGAGGCTCATCCTCCTCACGAACGACGACACCATCCGCTACGAAGCGCTCCCCGTCGAAATCCTGAATCCACCCATCAATGAGACGATCGGACCGGAAGTAACCGGAGGCTCCATCAAGGAGATCGTCAGAAGCCGGGCCGAAGCGGCGGAGAGCCATATCATCGCCCGGGTTCTCGAACAGTGCGGGAAGAACGTAACCCGGGCGGCAGAGCGGCTGGGGATCAGCCGCAAGGGGCTGCAGTTGAAAATGATCAAGTATGGATTACGGAAACAATAAAGTCCACATATCACACATCTGGAGGTTCATATCATGTCTGTTACGGTAGCCATCAACGGTTTTGGAAGAATTGGCCGGTACCTCGTCAGGGCCTGCCTGGACAGAGACGATATCACGATCGTCGCTATCAATACGCGGGCTGACACGGCGACCCTTGCCCATCTGCTGAAATACGATTCCGTTCACAGAAAAATCGATGCGGACGTCGCGGCGGAAAAAGAATGCCTGGTCGTGGGAGGCAGGAAAATCCGGGTGACCAATGCAACCGGGAATATGGAAACGCTCCCCTGGAAGGAACTGGGTGTCGATATCGTCATGGAGTCAACAGGGAAGTTCCGGTCGCGCGACGAGGCGGCTGTCCATCTCAGGGCCGGCGCGAAGAAGGTGATCATCGCGGCCCCGGGGAAGGGGGTGGACGGCACCTTTGTGATGGGAGTCAATGAGGCCACATATGATCCACAAAAACACGATGTCATCTCGAATGCCTCCTGCACGACCAACTGTCTTGCCCCGGTCGCCATGGTCCTGCACGACAGCTTCTCCATCGTCAAGGGGCTGATGACAACCGTTCATTCCTATACGATGGATCAGAGGCTCCTCGACGGGTCCCACAAGGATCTGCGGCGCGCCCGGGCCGCCGCCATGTCCATCGTTCCCACCTCCACGGGGGCGGCCAAGGCCGTGGCCGAGGTCATCCCCTCCCTCAAGGGAAAACTGGACGGCCTGGCACTGCGCGTCCCCACGCCGAATGTCTCCCTCGTCGATCTGACCGTTGAGGTGAAGAAGGCGACCACAGCTGAGGAGGTTAACGCAGCGTTGAAGACCGCTTCAGAGGGAAAGCTGCAGGGCATCATGGCATTCTGCGAAGAGGAACTCGTCTCCGTCGATTTCACCAGCGATCCCCATTCATCCCTGGTGGATGCGCCCCTCACAAAGGTAATCGACAAAAACCTCGTCAAGGTCTTCTCATGGTATGACAACGAGAGCGGATACGCCTGCAGGATGAGAGACCTTGCTTTGTATATCGGAAAGAAACTGTAAGAAGGCGGGAACGGATCGCATGATACGACCGATGATAGCGGCCAACTGGAAAATGCACAAAACCGTCCCCGAGGCAATCGCGCTGGCGCAACGGTTGCGGGACGCATTTCCCGAACCGGGGGACCGGGATATCGTCATTGCCCCTCCCTTTACGGCCCTCGGCTCCGTGAGCGCGATTCTGAAGGGGAGCCCTGTGCGCCTGTCGGCCCAGAACATGCACTGGGAGGCACAGGGGGCCTACACCGGCGAGATCTCCTCCGCCATGCTCATCGACGCCGGATGCGAGTTCGTCATCCTGGGCCATTCCGAACGGCGCACCCTCTTCGGAGAAACCGGCGAGATGGTGAACCGGAAGATGCGCGCGGCGATCCGGGCCGGGCTGAAGCCCATATTCTGCATCGGAGAGACCCTGGAACAACGGCAATCCGGGGCAACCTTCGCGGTCCTTGAAGAACAGATAAAAGAAGGATTGAATAATATAGATTCTGGTGATATAAGGCGGATCACTTTCGCCTATGAGCCTGTCTGGGCGATCGGAACCGGGGAAACGGCAACGCCCGACCAGGCACAGGAAGCGCACCGTTACATCCGCGAAAGATTGACTTCCCTCTACGGCGAGGAAATCGCCTCCCGGGCGGTCATCATCTACGGAGGGAGCGTGAATCCCGGAAACGTGGGCAGCCTCATGGAGCAGCCGGATATCAACGGCGCCCTGGTAGGCGGGGCGAGCCTCGAATTTGAATCTTTCGCGGGAATCATACGATTTTAGAAGGATAAGGAGATAAACACACAGTGCATACGGCCATGGTAGTATTTCACATCATAATCTGCATAGGAATGATCCTCGTCGTCCTCTTGCAGACCGGCAAGGGGGCTGACATGGGAGCGGCCTTCGGCGGCTCCAGCCAGACAGTCTTCGGAAGCAGCGGTCCGGGAACGTTCCTGGGAAAAGTGACAACCGGTATTGCGATCTTCTTTATGCTTACGTCTCTCTGGCTTGCCTATTCTTCGACACATAAGACCAGCGGCTCGATCATGGAAGGGGTCTCCGTGCCCGGGGTCGAGAGAACCATCCCGGCAGACGATGCAACCAAACCTGCCGCCGGCGGCAACACAATCCCCGCTCCGGAAGCGGCAAAAGACAAGACCAATTGATTTTTATGTTGACAAAAGAACCGAAAAAAACTAGGTTCCGGCGGAATGCCGAAGTGGTGGAACATGGTAGACACGCTATCTTGAGGGGGTAGTGGCTTACGGCCGTCCGGGTTCAAGTCCCGGCTTCGGCACCATGGATACGCAAAGGGGTCGGTTGTATACAGCCGGCCCCTTTTCACGTGGTTCTTCCTTTTCTAAAAAAGTCACCCTTATCGACCCGTCTGATCCAGTCTCTTTGACGGATTGTTTTTTTGAAGCCCTCTCAGGGAACGCGCGGTCATCTCCAGCGATCGATCATATTCTTCCAGCGCCGAGGCGATATGGTCGGCCACTTCCTGCCACAGATCGCCCACGCTTTTCACGAACGAATTGATTGCTTCGGTTGTCTTGCGTTCGATGAGAACCCGGTATCTGCGGTAAAACCAGAGGCCGGCGAACAGATTCATCAGGGCGTAGCTCCCCAGCGCCGCCAAACCGGCGGGGCTGAAAAGGTTGTAAAAGGCGGTGAAGGTAAAATTCAGAAGGGAGGGCAATGACCGGTTCGCGTAGAGATCCTGCCATGCTTCCTTCCCTGCGAGGGCGAACATGAGAGTGGCCAGTAGAAAGAGATACACGAGATACTGGCTTGTGCGAAACATGAGATGCGAGCCTCGGCGCGCCGATGCGAATCGGCCGGCGACCTCCCGCTCTATCTTCTCATCCAGGCGTGTCATGTACCCCTCCGGGTTCACTCGTTGGTCAATCTGTTCGGTCATTGCCGGATTCGCCCCTTTTCGCATGAGACCGCTCATGATGGTATTGGCGGAATGCTCGATCCGACGCTGAAAGACCTGTGCCGCTCGCCCGGCGGCGATGCCGAGTGATTGCGCTTCTTCCGTTTCGTCTTTGGGCTGTCCCTGAATTTTCCAGCGCTCCATGAACGCCGCCATGCCATAGCCGGGACCGGCCAGGAGAGAACTGTCCTCTATCTGCGATCGCACTTCGACCCGGACGCTCTCATCCATACCGGCATGCACCGCTTCTTGAATGAACGACCGGTCTTCAGCGCCTCCTTCCCTGATTCGTGCCATGATCCCGGTGAGGATATCGTGCATGGCGTCCAGGTTCGCCAGCTCGGTTTCAAAGCGCTCAAGATACCGGGCGTATTCTTTGTCCAGGTTTCCGGTCTTGATCGCCTCTATCTCCTTCAGATCTCTCCGGCGAAAGACCTCCTGACGCAGCGATGGAAACTGGTTCCAGGAAGAGAGGGCGGATTCACTGAAGGCCTCAGCCGCGGAGAGGATATAGATGGCCGGATCGGCAATATCGGCCTTTCTGAGATGCCCCTGAAAATCGGCAGATACCCGCCTCATCTCTTCGAATCCCTCCTCGGCGCTCCTGCCGTCAAAGAGGATATCCGCCTTGTTGACGGCGAAATAGAAATTATGCTGCGACTTGGGCGCCAGTTTCAGAAACTCATAAAACGTACCGTCTCCGTATTTTTCGGGAGAGGTCAACCAGATGAGAACATCCACGTTCTCCATAAATTTCAGCACCTGCCGCCTGTGCCCGGTGAGAAGACTGTCATAATCGGGAAGGTCGCACAGGATGATCTGCCGCACCGCTTCCCTGGTATGGGTAAACTCCCGCCAGACCATCTCGGGATCGGGGGTGAAGGGGAGTGGCGCCTCGCCGTGGCGGTATATGAGTGTGGCGTCGGTGTGCGGCCTGCGGTGGCTCGCGGACGAGATGGGGGCACCGGCAAGGGCGTTCATGAGGGTCGACTTCCCCACACCGGTCCCCCCCAGCAATCCGATCACCAGACAGTTCCGGGCCAGGGCATCGAGCTTGTCGAGAAGCACTCGGCCCTCTTCCGCGACGCGCTGCCGCTCGTCTTTCGAGAGGGTAAAAAGATCCCCCTTCCGGGCAATCTCCCGGGCTTTCAGGATGTGATCGCGCAGCCGTGCGGAGGAATTGTCCATGACCTAGCTCTCCAGTTCCGTCTTCAGCTCTTTCAATTCCCGGATAGTCTCTTCCCGAACCAGGAACGGCTCAAGCGATGACGCATAGCGCTGCTTCTGCTCTTCCAGAATCTCCAGGACCCCCTTCCGGTACCGCGCGTCCATTTCACGGGCAATTGCCTGGATTTCCCGATACGCGAAGAGACTGACCGATCCCTTTGTCACCAGCGGAGCCAGAAAGGAGTCAAGCGCCGCCTCGATAAAGCCGATTCCCCCCAGAAGAACGATCTCGAAGGAAAGGATCAGCCCTCCCCACAGGATGGCGGTGGAATAGATTCCCACCTCCTTATACTTCGGTATCCCCCCGGCCAGCTCACGGAATTTCCCTTCAAGCCATTCGATCAGTCCCTGCTGAAGCCGCTCAATCCTGTCCCGGACCTCTGTATCGGAGAAAGCCAGCGTGTCGCGGTGAAGCGCCTCGGAGAATGGGGAGCCCGGAGTTTCGGGGGTCAGAGTTTCAAGGACGCGGCGGTTTGCCGCGCTGATTGCCGAAAGAATGGGCGTGATGTCTGCCTGTTTTTGTATCCGTGCCAGGTCTTTTCTGCGCGCGTGGTCCGCGTCCCGCTCGCGAAGCCCAAGCAGACGCAGAGGTGCGAGCGCGAGTTGCTTTACATAGTGGCGGGGCTTTGAGAGGATATCGTAGCGGCTGTAGATCCTCCTGATCTCCCGCTGGATATGGCCCTGATTATCCCGTTTGAAGTGAGCTTCAAAGGGACGAAAAAGCGCGTCGCTCTGCTCTTCAAAGAGTGTTTCGAGCTGCTGTATCCACCGTTCGGCGGCCCCGTTTTCACGCTCCACGAGATCAAGGAAGGAATCGATGGCATCTATCAGTCTGGCGCGCCTGCTGTGTCTCCGTTCGTCCAGAAAATCATGAAAGGTCTCTTTGCGCACAGTCTCAAAGAAGCGCGCCGCGAAACCGCCGAAGGCCTCCTGCCCCGCAATCGTCTGAACAGAGGGGGCGGGGGTATAGGGGATGAACCATACCCGATCACGGTCGAGCGCCAGTCCCCGGTTCCGGAAAAAATCGATGACTTCCTCCCGCGTAGCGGCGGGATCGGCCTTGTTGAAGAGGAAGAAATACGGCACCCCTTCATTTTTAACACGACCAAGGGTCCGGGACGGAATCTCATCCGCGTACTTTTCCTGGCTGGTCACAAAGATGATCAGATCGGCCAGGCGGTACAGATCCTCAGCCATCCGGCGATTTTCCCTGTCGATGCTGTCGAGATCGGGGGTGTCGACCATGACGAGATGGTCAATCTCCTCACGGTCATGTTCGAAAACGATCAGCCCCTTCCCTTCCGTGGGGGCATGGGAGGGGGCGGATTCTTCCCCACTCACGTGATTGAGAAAAGGGAACGCAGTGTCCAGAGAATGCGTTGCGTGGACGTACACGACCGGGGCAGCCGTTGTCGGCCGTTCCATCCCGGCCGCGCTGATGGTCTCACCGCACAGGGCGTTGAAGAGCGTTGATTTTCCCGTCCCTGTGCCGCCGACGAATACCACCCAGAGCAGGGGCTGCGTTTTCTTATACCTGTAGACGGCTATGTCTTTGGAAAGGGCGTCCCGAACGTCACCAAATTCCTGTGCTCTCATGGCCAGCCCGGGGATTCGCACCCTCTCCAAAAGCCGGTTGTCGAAATCCATTGCCCCCTGCTCCTTATGGCTCCCCATACCGCAGTGATGATGCCGCGTATATCAAATAATCTTCGCTGATTATCCTTTTACGAATACTCTACCAGAAGGGCAGTGAAACATCAACGGCCTTATGGAAGAGCGATCGGGACGGTGTGTATGCGGTCAAGCCAGCATTTCGAAAAACGCACACCACTGACGTCCGGACCGCCATTTTCCTGTTTTCTTCAGCGGACATTTATAGTATTTGTCTGGCATGAATTTATACTTGTCAGAAACACAGGGCCCCGAACAGGAAGCCGTCGCTTCCCTGCAGAATCTCCTCTCCCGTATGTCCCACCCCTTTCGCGAAGGAGACGCCGTCGGCATCAAACTTCACTGGGGAGAACGGGGGAACCACAGCTATCTGCCCCCGGTCTACGCACGGGAGATTGTCAGATGGCTCCGGGAAAGCGGGGCGCTGCCCTTCGTCTTCGACACGACGGTTCTCTATTCCGGCGGGCGGCGCAGCGGGAAG
>CAZAST010000083.1:0-9044 GCA_964487805.1 uncultured Syntrophaceae bacterium | reverse complement strand
TAAGCCCATACCGACTGCAACAAAAAATATATTCATATCAAATACCTAACGTGCGTGGTCTACCGTTCGCCTTCGAGTTTGTCTTCCCGCCTCTGATCCTCGGGTAGAATGCCGCCTGTCGATATATCGAAGAAAATTGAGTACATGATCGCCATGACCGTGAATCCGACACCCAGCTCAACCCCCAGAATCCCCAGGGACCGGGCATGAGCCGCGTCAACGCCCAGGATAACGGACAACTGACTGTAGTCAAGATAGTTCCCGCCGAGAATGAGACAGGTGAGCCCGATCCCCGCATATATAAGGACACCCAGGCTGCCGAGAAAAATGAGGGCGCCTTCGGGCAGCCTTCTCTTGAGCTCATCATACCCGTGAGTGATCAGGAGCAGAGCCATGCTCGCACCCAGGATAACACCTCCCTGAAACCCTCCTCCCGGACTGTAGTGGCCGTGCATGATCACGTACAGGGCGTATAATTGCAGGAAGGGAACAAAGATCCTCGCAATGGTCTTTATGATGATGTCATCGCTTTTGCCGATCATCTACATGCCTCTTTTCAACTCAGCGAATATGCGGGATACATCCAGAACATCCTGGATGTATATGTGGTCAGCCTCCATAAAGATGTGGGCCACCCGATCCTCCATCTCTCCCGTATCCAAGCTGGCCGCTATCTTCCGGTCGAGAGCGTGGACCATGAATTCCCGATCAGCGATATCAATCGTGACGGTACCCGGCGTGAGGGTTATGGAGTTTGCCAGCATGACCCACGAGATATCACTCTCCAGCTTTGTCTTGAACCTCATAATCTGCGGATCAATCGGCATCTTCGGCGACAGAGCGAGATAGGCGACGTAAAAGTTTGAGGTTATTATTTCACGAAGAAGCCAGGGGACGTAGGCCAGAAATCTCCGGGCAATGACACGACCGTCCCCTACTCTCACATTGGCAAAAAGCAGATCATGGCTGAGATACGCTACGATGAGGGAGCAGATGACACCGAGAGAGAGGTGAAAAGCGTCAAACTTGCCGGACAGGAGCGCCCAGAACACCATGAGCATGACAAAGGTGACAACAAATCCCTGAATGCCCGACCGGGCTTGATGAGCACCCTTCAGAATGGTCTGGAGCTTTTTCTCTTCCATCCACCGTGTTTCGGATGTAAGTCTTGTGGCCGTATCAAGCAGGCCGACGGCCTGCGTCTTGGCATTTTCCAGGATACGGAAAGCGTCATCGGCCGCATGGATAAAGAGTGTTACTTCCATAGCATCAATTATCCCTGGCTGCGTAGGGTATAAAAAATACCGGCACAGCCGCATTTTTTATCACTGTATAAATGGTGCTTTTTTTGAATATGCGCTTCATAAGAGATCGCTGTGTGTTCGATCCCACGATAATAATACTCCCCCGATAATCCTTCGCTGCCGTTACGATTTCTTCAGCCACGTCGCCGGCATAGATGTGGGCTTCGGTGTTGATGCCTTCATCCAGACAGATCAGCCGGGTATGGTGCAACCGATCTTTCAACTCCCGCATATCTTTCACTGTAAGTTTTTCGCTGATGACATGAATAACATCCAGTTCATAGATGAGATCGCCCAGGGCGAGAATCTGCTCCAGGGCCTTTTCAGAAGGAGCTGACCAGTCCGTGGCAAAGATGACGTGATTCAAGAGTTCTCCGATTAAATCTCCCCGGTTAACGAAAAGGACAGGCAGGGTTGAATGCAAGACCAGCCCTTTGTAAATCGTGTCATGGGAATGCGTGTCCAGATCAACCGCAACACAGGATATCTGCTCCTCTTTGGCCGCCTGTATGATCCCTTTATACGAGAAATCTGCAAGGAGCCTTGTGGTGGATGGGATTCCAAGATCGGGAAGATTGTCCGTCCATCCCGACGCGGAGGGGGGCATCGCGAACACAACACGGTCGAACAGTTTCTTTTTGAGACGCAGGAGCCCCTGAAGAAGGCTGAACGGTGAGTCAAAATCTTTTTGATCAGTTATGTACAGCAATGGTTTCGTATTACTCCCTGATGACAACGTGGCAGTGTCTATTCTGACAGTGTGACACTAGTGGGAACCAGCAGAGTCGGGAGCGTTGAATGTTTCGCCAACTTTGTAGCAACAGACCCCAGCACTATTTCTTTCAGAGGGCTTTTACTCGTTGTTCCTGCGACAATCATTGTGGCATCCCGTTCATGCGCCGCTTTTTCTATCTGCTCGAAGGTGTTCCCCACATAAAGATGGGATTCCGCCTCTATGCCTTCTTTTTCAAAAGCGGCGCACACATCCTCCAACTTCTGTTTATTGTCCTTTCGAAGAGACTGTATCTCCATCGCCGACGTGCTCTTGAATTCTTTTTCGCCGATTACATGAACGGCTATAACCTTCTTCAGAATATTCTTGAATAAAAGAAGATACTGGACAGCCTTTTCACCGGCATGAGACCAGTCCATGGTAAGGAGGGGCCTCTCAAAGGGTCGCTCGTTTACCTTTCCTGAGGGAAGCATGTATTTATACACCAAAACCGGAGTAGATGTCCGCTGCAGTATCTCCAGTGTCTGTGAACCGCCGTAGAGCTCCTCAATTTTTGCTCTCTTGTGGCGACCCGTCACAATGAGATCCACAGCCTCTTCGGCTGCCGTGGATATAATCTTGGGAAGAGGATTGCCAACCACAATGTAGGCTCCTACTTCCATCCCCTGTTCGAACAGACTTTCAGCCCAATCGATAAAGCGGACATTTGCCATCTCACGGAGTTTCACTTCCTCATCCTTGAGATAGCCTTTGCCGCGGTGCATGGCGATCCTGTCCCGCTCTATGACATGTAAAAAAACGGCGTGGTTGAAACCCGCCTTTCGCAAATCCATCAAAGACTGGAGGGCATCAAACCACAACTCTTCAAACTGGGTTACGAAAAGCAATTTCTTGTCTTTCATGACGCCCTGCCCCCCGGTATCTGGAATGATTACCCTATCAGTTTCTTTACAGTCTCTGCCAGTTCGATAGGTTCAACCGGTTTTTCCAGGTAAATATCAGGCTCCGGTATCGGTTGATCGCCAAACTCCGTGAGCGCTTCCTGGGAACGGAGGAAGGTGCGTTTCGCGATGCCGGACAGAATAATAACCGGTATCTTTTTCAGGGATTCGTCACTTCTCAGCTCGCGATACATACGAATACCGCTTTGTTTCGGCATCAGGACATCCAGGATGATGAGGTCGGGGGCCTCGTCTCTCGCCATGGCGAGTCCCTCTTCACCGTTCCTCGCTATCAGAGGGGTGTATTCATTCTCCTCCAAAACCGTTTTCACGAATATACTGATATCGGGATCATCATCTACCGCAAGAACCCTCTTCGACATTACAGGTCCTCCTTATCGTATGTTGAGATGCTTCTTGAAGACGCGAGCCACTGCATGGGTGAGCCCAACGATTCCCCGGTCCCCTGTTTCAAGCGGCATCTTTGTAAGGGAGTCGTACGATAAACGTCGACCCCTTCCCTTCCTCGGAACAAATATCAATCCTGCCGTCGTGCTCATATACCAGTTTTTGTACAACCAACAAACCCAAACCGGTGCCTTTTCCTCCCTTCGTGCTGAAAAAGGCCGTAAATATCCTATTTTTAACCTCTTCGGTCATTCCGCAGCCATTGTCGGCAACATCGAATCTGATGATATTGCCTTCCTCAAGCTGCGTCTTCACACTGACTTCGTGTTGTTTGGTACTGTCAAGGTCGAATATGCAGGCGTCAACGGCATTCGATACCAGATTCAGGAGCACGCGATGAACCATATCGGGATCCATTGCAACCACTTTGATCTGTGGGTCAAAATCCCTCACAACCCTGATTTGATTCTCCATGGCCATTCCCTCCAGAAGTTCGCAGACATCTTCCACAACGTCATTGGGGTGGCATTCTCTGTATTCGGGTTTCCGCTCCCTGGAGTATGCGAGAAGATCCAGCACGAGGGAAGAAATGCGTCCCACATTCTTCTCCACCATAACCCAGCCCTTCCTTAGCTTATCGGTATCATTCTTGTCAAGGCCAAGATTGACGATGTACGTCCCGCCCTTGAGCCCTGTCAGTATATTCTTGATGTAGTGAGCCAGACGGGCAACCGTCTGACCGATCGCTGCCAGTCTTTCGGATTTAACCAGCTCCTGTTCAAGACGTTTTATCTCGCTGAGGTCCTGGAAAAACCCGACACTTCCGATAATATCATCACCGTCAAACAGGAGGGTTGCCGAGAATCTGACGGGGATATCATCATTGTCTCCTCGGCGGATGGCAACTTCTTTCCACTCAACTTCCCCCATATGCTTTCCCTTTTTGAACATTAGACTGAAAACATCCGCTATCTCAGGGGGAAACAGGTCCCTAAAAGCAGCTTTTCTTGCAACTTCGATTTTCTGAACTCCGAAAATGGCCTCAGCCCCTGGATTGAATGTGACAATGATACCCTTTTCATCGGTTGCCACAATTCCATCATTGGAACTTGTGATCAACTTATCCTGAAAATCGGATTTCCTCTTCACCTCCTCCATGGCAATGTAACACATATTTTCAAGATCTAACGTGTATTCCCTGAGCTTCTCCCGCATCAAGAGCTTTTCCTCGGCCCTCCTCAGGGCAATCTTCAGATCCATTTCCCCAACCGGCTTTTTGACAAAATCCGAAGCTCCATACCGCAATGCATCAATGGCGGAATCCATGTCTCCATGACTGGCAATCAGGATAACCTCGGTGTCGGGATTGCTGTTTTTGACCCTTTTCAAGACAACAAGCCCGTCAAGACCGGGCATTCTGAGATCGGTAAGAACGATAGGAGGAGATTCTCTCTCAAAGGCATCAAGACCCATCTCGCCGGAAGAGGCCGTGATGACATCGTACCCGTTACTCTTCAGAGAACGGGAGAGTGAGGAGAGGGTATCCTCTTCATCATCGATCAATAAAACCTTGCTCATCCGCATCACAGTCTCTCAGTCGGGCAATAATGATCCTATCCACCACCCATGACGGCTTTCGCAGTCATCCGCGCCAGTTCCAGAAAAAATCCCGGCCGGATAAACAGCAAAAAAGAAGCTGCGGCGGTGAGAACCGGAGGAATCACCGCGCAGACATGAGCCTCATTCATCCGCGTCGAGGCGTCAAAGTGAGGCCCGCTGGAAAAGAATGCGTTGTACGTTATGGGAAGAAAATAGGCCGCATTCAAAAGGGAACTGGTCAGGATGACAACCAGTATGGGGATCTGCCCCGCCTCGATGCACCCCAGGGCGAGATACCACTTACTGATGAAGCCACCCATGGGGGGTATGCCGATGACGCTGAGCGATCCGAAAAAGAAGGCCGTCATCGTGACAGGCATCATCTTCCCGATCCCCCGCATCTCGCTGATCTTCTTGAAACCGGTATGGGCGATGATGGCACCGGCACAGAAGAAAAGCGTGATCTTGCCGAATGCGTGCATGACAATATGAATCACCCCGCCTGTCATCCCCATGACACTTATGAGACCCCCTGCCATGACAATATAGGAAAGCTGGCTCACCGTCGAGTACGCGAGCCGCGCCTTGAGGTCATCCTGCCTGAGAGCGAAGAGCGAACCGACGATGATCGTGACGGATATGAAGTAGAGCAGGAACACGTCGAGGGAGAGGGCGTGCATCAGGTCAATGCCGAAGATGTGAAAACAGATTCTCAGAACGGAAAAAACCCCCACCTTGACGACCGCAACCGCGTGCAGGAGCGCGCTGACGGGCGTCGGGGCCACCATGGCCGAGGGGAGCCACGAGTGAATGGGCATGATGGCGGCCTTGCCGATTCCCGCGATGAAAAGCACGAAGGTGAGGATCAGCATCGGTCCTCCGGCCTTCCCCGCGAGGATACCCTGATCCGCGAAATCGAGGGTTCCCGCATACAAGTAAGTTATGATCATGGCAGGGAGAAAAAAGGCGATGGAGGTTCCCATGAGATAGGTGAGATACTTCCGTCCGGCGAACCGCGCCTCAGCGTCCTGGTGGTGGGTAACCAGAGAGTAGGTGGACAGTGACAGCATCTCGTAAAACATGTACAGGGTGAGGAGATTGGCCGAAAAGGCGACACCAACCGCCGAAGAGAGGGCTAGTGCGAAGAAGGTAAAGTACCGTGTCTGCGAGTGCTCCTTCAACGGCCGCATGTAGCCGATGGAATAGATGGTCGTCACAATCCACAGAGAAGACGCCACCAGAGCAAACAAGAGGCCAAGCGGGTCGACACGGAAGGCGATCCCCACCCCGGGGAGGACATCGACAAGACTGAATACCAGCCGCTTACCGGCAAGGACCACCGGCAGCATTGAAGCGATAATGGCGAATTTGATCAGCGCGATCGCAAGGGAGCAGCTCTCCCTCAGATTGGGCTTTCGGCCACAGATGATAATGAGAAGCGAGCCAAAAAGTGAAATAATGATAGCCAGCAGCGGCTTAACAGATACGATGGTTTCCATGAAATACCGGCGTCTCCTCGTCGTTCCAGTTGCACTCAGCAGGCGCTACTTAACAATTATTCGCTGAGTTCTCAAGTGCTTTTTATATCGCCTGTCACAATCCTTGACGGGACGTCGAGGACAATGAGTTGTCCGGTAACGGATACTGAGGAAGTGGGATGGCCAGTGCGATTTCACAAAATACGCCGTTCGGTCTCTCGGGTTCGTTCTCTCACAATCATCGTCATCTTCTCGACCACCGCATCTATGCTCATACCGGTGGTATCGATAACCAATGAATTATCGGCGGGCTTCAGAGGGGATATTTCTCGTGTCGAATCCTGGAAATCACGTGCCCCTATGCCCCGTTTGATCTCGCCGTGATCAGCAGTTTTTCCATTCTCCACGAGCTGCAGGTACCGGCGCCGCGCGCGCTCATCAACATCCGCATCCAGATAAAACTTGACATCCGCGCCGGGGAAGACCACCGTTCCCATGTCTCTCCCTTCGGCTACGATTCCGCCCTGACGCCCCGCCCTTCTCTGGAGGGGAAGAAGCGCCTCACGCACAACCGGGTTTGCCGATACCGAAGACGCGAGCATGGAGATCTCCTCGGTTCTGAGATCCCCCGAGATATCCTCCCCATTGATCAAAATTCCCATCGTCCCATCCGTGTCTTTCAAAATCTTGACACTCCTGCAGATCTCAGCGAGAGATTCATTGTCCTCCAACGAAACGCCAGTCTGCAAGACCCGCCAGGCAACCGCCCGGTAAAGGAGCCCCGTATCCAGATACATATACGATATCCTCCGGGCAAGCATCCTGCTTACCGTGCTCTTTCCCGAACCTGCGGGGCCATCCACCGTAATAACCAGTCGCCTCTCCACTTTGTTACCTCTTAATTCAACTCTCTGGTCTCTGTATGCATCCTATCCAATGCCCGATGACGCGATGTGCGCTAACCGCAAAGATACCATCCGCGACATCCACCAGCAATATAATTCCTGATGGGAACTGTCCCGGAACGATTGACTAGCGCCTTTCATCGGTCACCGCATACAGCGGTCAGAGTATCATAGGCAATCGGTCTGAAGTCAATCAAAGGCACTATAAGGAATATTCGATGGCATGAACGAAGTTGTCAAGATCGAAAACCCGTAGAAAAATGCAGGGCAACGAGAGATGGACGAAAGCACAGGGATCAGGGGCGTGCGCAAAAAAATCTAAAAAAACAGTTTTTCCATTTGATTCGATATGTCGTTGTCTTCATAAGACAATTATAAATGTCTTACAGATTGTTTTATTGCTGCTGCGATCATCCTGTACAAAAATCGTCTCCTCTGCGCACGGTTGGCAAACAGTGTCGCTTCATATCTGCAAAAATGGCATTGAGCGCAACGGATAGCATGTATAAGCTGCTCATCAGCGCAATACGAATGATTCGGAACGGGATACCGAAAAGAAAACCCGCAGCGTGAGATGGGACTCTCGGCAGATATACGATCCCGCCGAAAGCCCCATCCTCTTGGTACGGTCTGTTATAGCGCCGTGTCACCCGGTTATGATGGTATGACCAGGCTTGGCAGCCATGTCGCGATAGCGGGAAAAATCATGACCATTGCTATCGTGGTAAAGTCTATGAGCATAAAGGGGATAGCACCCAGGAACAGATCCTTCATGGGCATCGATGCCGCCGGCACAAGCCCTTTGACGATATAGAGGTTCAACCCCATGGGTGGCGAGATGTTTCCCGCGCACATGTTGATCGTCATCAGAATACCAAACCACAGCACGTTGATATCCAGGGCATGGAGGATCGGCAGTATGATGGGCGTCGTCATCATGACGATGGCTGCCGGATCCAGGAACATCCCCATTATCACAAAACCGATCATCAGAACGACGACGACGGTCGTAGAAGAGACGTCCATACCAACAACCCAGCCCGTCAGGGAGGCGGCACACCCCGAGTAGATAATAACATACCCGAAAGATGTGGCGCCGATAATGATCCATCCGATCATGGTGGTTGTCTTAACCGAGGCTAATAATACCTTCCTCAACAGCTGCATATTCATGGTTTTCTTGGCAAAAGCAATCACAAAGACCGCGACGCAGGCTATGGCGCTTGCCTCTGTCGGCGTTGCGATTCCCGTATAGATCGTGCCCAGCAGGAGAAGCACCAGGAGCAGGATTGCCCACACCCTCCACAGAGAGCTGAACTTTTCCGCCCACGTGTACCGCACATCTTCCCGCGGCGCGAGCGCCGGGTTCATCTTCACTCTGATTAAAATGTAGAGGATAGCAAAACAGGTCATCAGGATTCCGGGGAGAAACCCTCCGGCAAAGAGCGCGCCGATAGACTCATTGGCCAGGGTCCCATACAGGATCAGGATAACGCTGGGAGGGATCAAGATGGAAAGGGCCCCGGCGAAGGCCACGATTGCCCCCGCCAGTCCCGCCTGATATCCCCGCTTTTCCATTTCAGGAAGGGATAGAAGGCCGACGGTGGCCGTTCCCGCCGTGCTGGCCCCGCATACGGCGCCGAAGATGGCCCCGAAAACAGCGCTCGTTATGCCGA
>CAZAST010000082.1:0-9068 GCA_964487805.1 uncultured Syntrophaceae bacterium | reverse complement strand
ATTGGCTGGCATTGGAATAACTGTAATCCAGGAGATTTTGCCAGGCGTAATAATTAGGCCTGGATTCTGCATTTAACAAAGCCTCGTTGCCCTGAACCCCATAACCTGCTCTAAGAGCCATATGATCAACAACTTCACTATTCTTCATGCTGGCAGTTTCTGACAAGGGGTAATTAATCCCTATGCTCCAAAAATTCCCCCGGCGCCTGGAACTGTGAAAGCGAGAGGAAGCATCACGTCTGTAACTGGCTGAAAGGTAAAAACGATCGTCGTATTGATAATTCAGCCTTGCCATATAAGAGTCAATACCGTGAGATTCTGAAGATCCGCCGCAATCATCGACTACTGCGGCAGCATCAAGTTCTCTTAGTTTTTCGCTGGCAAAACCGGTTTTATAAGCGTTTATATGACTATACTCTGCTTTGTAAAATTCGTGAGCCAAAAACCAGTTCAAGCTATGTTTCTTCCAGAAAAGCTGCTGTTTAAGTTGTTGATTGAAAGAATAAGTCAGTTCATTTTGATGTTGAACATTCAGTCTCCCTTGGCTTAAAACAGCATTTCCGGCCTTAGGATTCAGGTACATACAGTCTTCACGCCTGTTTTGATCTGTTGCCAATTGCATGCTGAACAACAAGGCTCCGGGTGTCTTAGAGCCTAAGTTGAGTTCCATGCCCAATCCCAGATCATCTATTGAACTGGAATACTCGTCTTTGTATAATAAGGCAACCGAATTAAAATGCTGTTGTTGTCCGGCAGGACGTTGTTCTCCGTAATCAAACATCAAGTTGCCCTGTTCGTCTTCCAGCTGTTCTCCGTTCCCGGGATCACGTTGATAAACCGGAAAAATCGGGCCCATCATCAAGGCCGAATACCATACATTGGACAAAGCCTGGGCTTGCGCTCCCAGACTTCTATATTTCTTTTGTGCAAACCGGACCGACATGCTTGTTGAAATCCAGGAAGCAGGCTGTACTTCCAAGCTGTTACAGCCTGTCAGTCGTTTAAATCCGGTTGATGTCAGTAGGCCCTGCTCATCAAGCCAGGACAGCGACATACGATAGCGCAGTTTCTCTGTTCCTCCTTGCAGATCGAAGGAATATTTCCTGACTACCGGAGCCCTTGCTTCTATACTCTTAATCCAATTCTCTTCCCACTGCAGAGAGGCCTCCGGACGGATTGTGCCATTCAGCGGATCAAACAAGCTTTCCAGAGAAAGATTATAGGGATTGTATTGTTCGTTGAGACCAAAAATCTTTTCTGGTCCCCGGGAAAGCGCCTCCACGGCAGCAGCGTTTGCCTGTGCAGGTTCTATACCTTCGGCCAATAATTTATTCCGATATGCCCGCAAGAGACATTCCATATAAGATTTCACACCCATGGTTGCGTATGAGGCTGCAGCTCTGCTTATACTGCCATAACAAGTACGAAGCCGACATTGGGGAGCACAGGCTTGCCCTTTTTTTGTTTCTACAAGTAATACTCCATTGGCTGCCCTGCTGCCATACAAAGCCGCAGCAGAGGCGTCTTTAAGCACACTTACGACAGCAATATCCGAAGGATTGAGCGAAGAAAGATCACCATTGTAAGGCAAGCCATCCAACACAATCAGGGGAGATGCAGAGGCCGACACAGATCCTATACCCCTGATGAGCAGGGCAGCTCCTGAACCGGGTTGTCCTCCTCCGGAGCTTAGTTGCAAGCCGGGAACCAGGCCATCCAGTGCTTTGATGGCATTAGATAAAGCCACTTGTTCAAGAGCTGAACCCTGTAGTTGAAACACGGAGCCTGTTAGCGTTTTTGCCGCACTTAAACCGTAAGCTATCTTAACAAACTCCCTTAATTCGGTAGTTGATAAATCCAGTTCAATTAGCATAAAACTGTCTTGTGCTATAACTACCTTAGTTTGCCTTCCCAGATAAGAAATCCTCAGTTTAAATAAAGAGTCGGGATTGAAATTAGAGTTGGAATCCCGGTAGCGATCTGACTTGGAAACGGACTCAGAACCGCCTTTAGAATCGGACTCATATCCTGACTCCGTATCGTAAATTAAACTAAAATACCCCTCTATATCCGTAAGACAGGCCCTGTTGGTTCCTATAAGTTGTATCCACACACCGGACAAGGCTGTTCTGTCTTCGGCTGTCACCACACGACCGCTGAAATTTGCCGACACAAACTGTATAAGAGAAAATTGGATTATAATTATACATACTATAATTTGTAGATACTTGCGCATACACATTGTCTTTGATTTGCACAAATATAATACCTATATAGTTTTTTGCACCTTTTTATTTATTGTTTTATTTACTCTTTAATTACATATTTTCCTTTTTAAAGAAAACAAATTGCTCTAGTGTGAGTTTTGTTAATAAGTGTTTTCATCCACTAAACTATTAATACTGGCAGAAATGGGGGCTAAAAAAAAACAACAGTAAACAGATTAAAACTGCTTACTGTTGTTTTTTTTAGTAGTGAAGATTAATTATCTACTCAGAGCCCTGATAATCTAGTTTGAAAAATAATTATCTCCATTAGTTTTCAATGACCTTTTAACCATTGCTTTGGTTTGTTCTTTAAAATTGTTATGTGCACACTTGTCGTTTTTGGAAGGTGCTACTTTTTCTACTTGTTTAGCTTCGATCGATGCGCTAAATAATTGTGCTGCAACGCTTGATGGTGCACCCGGATTAAAGGTAAACACTAAGTCGTAATAGCCGTCTACATAACCTCCTGCGGCAGTACTATTAATTACATAACCTATTGCCTCTGATGTTGATGTAAGCACAAGCTGACCTTGCATATTAAACGTGAAGTCCAATGTAGCTGTATCACTCACCTCACCTGCTTCCGTATATGTATATAAAGTCATATCTAACATCGTCCCATTATAATCAAAATCAGCTAAGGCTTGAGGAGCAATAGACATGGTACTGGCAGCAGAATTAAATGTGGCGATAACACTTTCAGCAAAACCGATGCCTTCAATTATGAAGGTGTTCTCGGTAGTGCCTGCTTTAATAATTACATCCATATCAGCAACCGACTCATCAAACAGGCATGGACCGGAGAGGGTAAATGAGCCTATAAAATCTTCCTTTGCATAAGCAACAGGATCCTCTGAATAGAAAAATAATTCAGAAAATTCACCGAGAACTGTACCGTCTTCATAATGGAATTTTAAACCCAATGTATAAATAGTAACTCCTTTTGCATTAATTTCAACTTTTGAATCGACATTGTCACTAGGTGAAACATAAATGTCCTTTTCATACATTTTCTTTCCTGTCTTTTGATTCGAAGGAATGGTTACGCTGTTACCATTATAATAAAATGCCAAGCCATAACCGGTTTCATATAAGTCGGGCAGATAAAACAGATCTTTATATTCACTATCTTCGTTTAAGGAATCAATATCCAATGCTTTGGCAATTGTTTGTGACCAATTTTCGCTATATGCAGCTGATTCAAATTCACTGACAGCACCAATAATATCCTGATATGCTACATCATTATAATCTTTGATTTTCATGTTGGCTTTCAAATACAAAGCCTTATTCATATATATCGTTGTTGTAGCTGAACTAGGATATTTCCCGCCATTATTGTAGTTTGCCATACTAAAATAAAGAGAGTTAGCGGGAAAGGTAATTATTGAATCTTCTAACGTTCCCAAAGGGTATGAAGTAATATTAGTAGAGAGATTGCCATAAATTGACCCAATACTAAACATACCATAACCCCAGTCAACTCCCAGATTACTAGGACTCATAGACACATTATTATCGTTGTCAATTTCGATTATGACATAATAATCTTTCGATTCATCCACTTCACCGGGTGAATTATAAGGATATCCATGAAATATTCCATCCGCATCAGGATCATCTGCTGCAACTAGCTTAAATGCATTTTTGAATCGATAACGTACAGATGTTCCAAGTTCAGCTTTTTGAGTTTCAACATACATTGGATATTGAGAAACACCAAAGAGAGCCATGATAGCTCCATCAACATACACAAACGGGGGATCTACATTAGTCCATTTGATTCGTGTAACATTGGTTTCTAAAAACGGAAGCGTACTTGCATATTGATTTACGAATTCGTCGCCTTCTATCAGCAAACGTAAATTATAGGTAACACCTTCTTCGGCTGTTGGAAATGTAACCACAAAAGTGGTAGTTTTCTGATCGGCCAGGAAATTTACGCTTTCTGGTACCACAAAGACACTTGAATCATTGATTTCTACAGTAATAGGCACAACGGCTGCATCTGTAGAGTCAAGACGAGAAATCGTGATAGTCATTTCTGTTGCTTGAGTTGGTTCCATTTCAACAGTTTTTATATTTGTCGAAGGGAAATAAACTCCAAGACAATTTTCAAGTACCACAGGAGATGGTTCTCTTTCAATTATCTGATTCTCGCAGGATGCGAGCATTAGCACCACTCCCGCAAAAAATAATGTTGTTTTTATGAGTGTTTTCATATGTTTATTTTTTTATTAACATAAATCTTGATTTCTGCCATTACAGCAAGTTTATCCTACTGTGGGAGGATCTACCTTTTCGTTGTTGTCTTCTTCGGAAATGCCCTGATTTGCTTCAATTTCACTTTTGGGCACTAACCATAATAAAATCGGAGATTCTGCCGGTATGTTAAATTGCCAGGCATCGGGGAATGATGTAACATTATTAACAACCCTCTGAACTGGTTTTTTCAAACGCATAATATCGAAGAAGGAAAAACCTTCTCCCCATAATTCAATACGACGCTGGTACCAAATTTCTTCCTGAAGTCCAGCTGCATCTGAGGGTGCAGTGTAAGTGCCTTTAACCATTCGATTATTGTTTACAAAGTTCTCCAACAGTGTTTTAGCTTCTGTTGGACTACCAGACATAGCCAAACCTTCGGCTTTGATGAAAATCATTTCTTCGGCACGCATCAAGAACCAATCCTGAGCCGGTGTTTGAACGTATAAACCGTCTTCACCACCGTCAGCAGCGAATTTTACATTAAGATAAGCACCAAAATCACCATCTGCCGAAGCTGTTTCTCTCCATTGATTATAAACAGATGTTTTTGTCAAAGAAGATTCTTCATCCTCATTTAACCACCATTGTTTACGAATATCATTAGCATTAATTTTATCGTACAAGGGTTTATTGATTTTCTTCCAAGCCCCTACACCCACATATCCATCTGTATAGAAAGAACACAAATGAGAGGGCATGTTGATAATTCCCGTCAGTACAATGTCGTTGTTCTCAGTAATGATGTTTGCCCACATTACATTCGCATCGGTGGCATCATAGAAAGCAGGGACAGAAACCTGTGACAATGAATACGGAATTGCTCCGGATAACAATAATGCACTATCGGCATCAGATGCCGCTGCTTCCCAATTGTTCATGATCAGATTTGCACGAGCCCGTAAGCCATATGCCACAGCCTGGTCTATATAACCTTTATCCTTGCGGGTAAATCCATCTAAAGCAGCAATTGCTTTATTCAAATCATCCATGATCAGTTCATACACTTTAGTAACGGTGGCACGAGGATTATTTGAAGCTTCTTCTGCCGTTGTGTTTTCGGTCACGATAGGAACACATTTTTCATTTTCATGGCCTACATAAGTAAATTGATGTAATTGAGCCAGATTTAAATAATCAAATGCACGAATGGCCAAAGCTTGTCCTATATAAGCACGTAAAAGGGGATCATCGGTTTCGGGATCAACAGAGGCTAATACTATGTTTGCGGAAGCGATTTGTTTGTAGAATAAATTCCACATAAACAGGGTTCTCATATTAGAATATTCCCTGTCAGCATAGCTTGAATTAGGACTAAACCAGTTATAACCAATGTTCGCACATGTCATGTCGGCACCGTTTGAGTCCATATACAAACATGCAGCAGCATACCCAAAATCGTTATGGTAACCCTCGCCTAATACACCTACATATTCGATCATATTTGCATACATTGCAGCTACGTCGGCTGCCAGCAGGGAAGGATTCGATTCTATTGCCTTACCTTTCTGTTCTTCTGTAATGGTACCTCCTTCAGGTACAGTATCTAGGAAATCAGCACATCCACTTATGCTTAAGATACTTAACAGAACAATAATATAATTATGCAACTTTTTCATATTTTTATCTGTTTAATTGTTTAAAATGTGATATTAATACCTGCTGATACAGAACGAATCGGTGTGTATAAAGATCCACTATAGGCAACCGAATAACTCTGACGAGGATCTAAACCTTTACGAGCAGTAAGTATAGCCAGATTATCAGCTACGCCAAAAACGCGAAGTTTCTCGATTTTCAGTTTACTCAGCATCTTACTTGGCAAAGTATAACCTAAGGTAATATTCTGTAAGCTTAAATAATCTGTACTTACCAAGAAACGAGTTGACGTTGCATTTGTATACATATCTTGTGAATTCAAGCGAGGAACATCTGTTTTCGTGTTTTCAGGTGTCCATGCATTTAAAATATCAGTGTGCCAGTTACGACCAGCATCGCTGCTATAACCCGAATGCATCATTACAAGATAGGTGTTATCCAGGTTTCGGCCACCTAACTGATAGGCCAAATCAACAGAAAAGTCAAATCCGTAGACATTTAATGAAGTACCAAAACCTCCATATACTTTAGGAAGAATATCGCCTTGTTCATATCTGGTGGCATTCGTCCAACTTTTGGTTGTTTCTCTGCCTGTTACATTTCCTTCAGTGTCTTTCACATCCACATACCACATGGCATCTCCGGTTGCTTCATCAACACCGGCGTATTCACGAATGTAGAAATTGTACATCGATTCACCTTCTTTATATATGTAGCTACCTGAAATCCACTGTCCCTCAAGCTCGGGAGACAATTCAATGATTTTATTTTTAAAGTAAGTAGCATTCAAATATACATTCCAGGTCAATGACCTCGTTTTTAGTATATTATAATTCAAATCAAGTTCAACTCCTGAATTACTTACAGAACCAATATTTTGAGGTATTTCTGTATAACCATTACTTCCCGGTACCGGTTTGTAATACAGCATGTCTTCAGTCTTACGATTGAAGGCCTCCACTGAACCATTTAAATTCTGATCGAAGGCTGAAAAATCTATACCGACATTGAAGTTATAAGAGGTTTCCCATGTGATGTCTCTGAATCCTTTGTAAGAACGAGCTGTGGCAAATTCTCCGTTGTTTTCAGAAACCACGTATTGATCAGTGTAGGGATAGAAGTTTATCGAGCTGCTTCCTGAATAGAGAAGTTTATCGTTTCCTTGAGCACCATAACTTACTTTCAATTTCAACATATTCAGTGCATCTACCGACATAAAACCTTCAGAGCTTATATCCCATGCCGCACCAACTGACCAGAAATTACCCCAACGATTTTCAGGAGCAAACACTGAAGATCCGTCACGACGAAATGATAATGAAGCATAATATTTTGAATCATAATCATATTTAAAACTTCCCAATGCTCCAAGAATCGAATAATTTGTCGAAGAAGAATTGGTACTTGGATCCAAAATAGCATTGTTCAACTCAGGCACTCTGTCCTGATAAACTTTTGTTTTTGATCCTGACAGAGAAGAATTCTTAAAATTGTAAGATTCAACACCTGCCAATAATTCTATATTATGCAGATCAATTTTTTTATTGTAATTCAACAAATACTGTTGATTTAAACTAAAAAAACGACCGGACGAAACAGCAACGTATCCTCCACCATCTGCAAACTGACCATAGTATGGGTTCATCAACATATTATATTTCTCATTAGCAGATGTAACACCTATCGTGGCTGTAGCTTTAAGTCCTTTAAAAATTTCAGCTACTACCGACCATTTACCAACAAAAAAGTCAGTTGAAAATTTTTCTGTATTCAACATAAGCATGGAGGCGGGGTTGGATTGACTCATAAAGGGTCGTTTTGCATTTACGATTGTACCGTCACCATAATCATACATTGTGTAATTGTTAGCATCTTTCATTATTTGCCCATTGCTGTCTCTTATATATAAGGGATAGATTGGAGCCAACATATTACTTAAATAAAAGATATTCCCCGAAGAGCGGTCACTCACCTGATCGTCCGGATAGCGAGAGTCTGTACGGACATAACTCACATTAGTAACAAACTTAAGCCATTCTTTTGCCTGATAATCAGTATTTAAGCGTGCACTAAACCTCTGATAATCCGAATTTTCAATAATACCGGTATCATCCAGAAAATTACCTGATGCAAAATAAGTTAATTTGTCGCTTGAGCCATTCACACTAAGATTATACTCCTGACGCAGGTTATCTTTCTTGAATACCTCATTAAACCAATTATCTGCTAAATATGTATACGTACCATCTGAGTATCCTTCAATAGCATTGGGATTTAATTTAAAATTAGTACCTACAAGACGTTCTCCCTCAGGAATACTATAAACCTGATATCCTAATCCACCATTAGAAGCATCCAGTAATACTTTATTGGCGTATTCATGAGCTGCTTGATCACCAAAGGAATTTACCCGGCTATTGTAAAGTGCACGATAAAATGTTTCATAGTACATCCCCGGGTCGGTCATAATTTGATAAGTAGGAACAGCTCTTGAATTACTACCCCATTTGGTCTCTACTCTGACTTGTGCATCTTTGCCCGAAAATTTACCCTTTTTGGTAGTTATAATTACTACTCCGTTTGCTCCGCGTGAGCCATATAATGCTGCAGACGATGCATCTTTCAAGACAGTTACTGACTCAATATCGGAATTACTGATAGCGGAAATATCGGAATCATAAGGTACTCCGTCCACAACATAGAGAGGTGCGTTACTTGAATTCATTGATCCAATTCCACGAATTCGAATGCTTGATCCTGTACCCGGTTGTCCGTTAGATGTAAGAGCCTGTACTCCGGCTATTCTTCCGGCCAGGTTGTTGGTTACGTTTGATGATTGAACTTTTTCAATCATTTCTTCATTTATTACCGCAGCCGAGCCCGTAAAAGACTTTTTGGTTGCAGTACCGAAAGCAACGACCATTACCTCGTCCAATT
>CAZAST010000081.1:0-9141 GCA_964487805.1 uncultured Syntrophaceae bacterium | reverse complement strand
CGAAGAGCTCGCTCTCGATCAGTTCTTCGGGGATGGCGGCACAGTTCACCTCTATAAAGGGCTTTTGGGAACGGCTGCTCTGCCGGTGCAGCGATCGGGCGACGAGTTCCTTCCCCGTCCCGTTCTCGCCCATGATCAGGATCCACGCATTGGTGGGAGCGATGATCTGTATCATCTCCCGCAATTCGATGATCACCTTGCTTGCGCCGTCGATATCCTGTATCTGACCGTTTTTTAACCGTTTGTTTTCCTCCTCCAGGCGCACAATATCCAGGGCGTGATTGACGGCAAGAAGGGTCTTTTCAAGGGACAGAGGTTTCTCCACAAAATCGAAGGCCCCCAGTTTTGTGGTCGTGACCGCCGATTCAACCGTTCCATGTCCGGATATCATGATCACCTGCATCTGGGGATATTTCGTCTTGATCCGTTTCAGCGTCTCGATGCCGTCGATCCCCGGAAGCCATATGTCCAAGAGAACGAGGCCGGGCAGTTCCTCCTCGATCATGTCCAGACATTCCTCCCCGCTCTGAGCGGTCAGCACCTCGTACCCTTCGTCAGAGAGAATACCCTGCAAAGACTGGCAGATAGCCTCTTCATCATCCACAACCAGTATCGTCTCGTTCATGTTTCTCCTATGCTGCGGGCAGTTCAACGGTTACGAGGGTCCCGCCCTCCGCATTATCGGTTATCTTCACCGAACCGTTATGATCGGATACAATGGAACTCACAATGACAAGACCGAGACCCGTCCCCGCCTTTTTTGTTGAAAAATACGGTTCAAAGAGCCTCATCTTATCTTCAGGTGAAATCCCGAGGCCGTTATCTCTGACGGTCAGATAGACCATTCTGTGTTTCTTATCATGCCGGGTACTGATTTCAATCCTTCCATCATGATCCACGGCCGAGACGGCCGAGACCGCATTGTCCAGAAGGTTGACCATCGCCCTCTTTATCTGTTCCGCATCGATATTGAGAATCGGGATACGGGAATCCTTCTGAAAATCGAAGCCAATCTCTTTGTGGGCATCCTGGAAGAGGATGACCGCGTCCTCCACCACCGCGTTCAAGTCATTGGGGGACGGATTGGTCACGGGCATCCGTGCGAACTGGGAGAATTCATTGACCAGATTCTTCAGAAGTTCCACCTGATTAATGATGGTCCTCGTACACTCATGAAACACGGAATCCGTTTTCTCATCGAGCTTGTCCCCGTATTTTCGCTGCAGCCGCTCCGCGCTCAGTTTGACAGGCGTCAGGGGATTCTTGATTTCATGGGCGATTCTTTTCGCGGCCTCTCTCCAGGCGGCTATGCGCTCGGATTTCTGAAGCTGCGTGATGTCCTCAAACACGGCCACAATCCCCATGTAATTATCGTTATCATCTTTCAGGAGAGTCGCGGATATGAGAAGAGCCATCAGTTCATTCTTGACCGTCAGCTGTATCTGCCGCTCCACAAAGCCGCCGTCGTTCGCACGCAATTCATGAAGAAGCTCATCGACCATCTCCATGTGTTCCGGTTTCAGAACATCCTCAAACCGTCTGTTGAGGATTTCCTCTCCCCGTATGCCCAGCATCTTTTCAGCGGCGCTGTTTATGGTGCTTACCACATTGTCTCTGTCGACGGAAACAACCCCGGCCGAAACATTGCGGAGAACGGTTTCCATATAGCTTCTGCGTTGTTCAAGATCCGCGTTGACCTGTCTCAGCTCCAAGCTTCTTTCTTTCAGATCCCTCGTCATCTGGTTGAATGAATCGGCCAGCACGCCGATCTCATCTTCAGCGAGAACATCTATGTGATAGTCAAGGTTGCCGTGAGAGACCTCATGGGTCGCCTCGGCAAGTTCATGCACGGGGACGGTGATCCCCTTCGCCAGAAAGAGACCAAACCACATTGAAGAAAAAATGATCAGAAGGGTGACAATGAAGAGGGTCACGATATAGCTGATCTTTAAGGGATTTTTCAACAGTTTCAGCTGGTCGTATTCCTCCGCTGTCCGGGATATGACAGCCATCTTATCGATCAATTCCTTGTCCATATAATAACCGACTGCGATGATGCCGATAACCTCTTTCGGAGTAAAATTGGAATAGATCGGGGCTATCCCGCTGATGAGATCTCCCCCCCCCACGGAACTGACCATGGAAAGGTCCTTCCCCATAAAGATGTCTTCCAGGGTCCGGGGAGAAAACCGGGGGGGCAGAATATCGGGATTGTCGGCATCCTTGAGAAACAGTTCCTCATTTCTGTTGTCGAAGCGGACGAGTACGGTTCCGAGCCCGAAATGCCGCTGCCGTTGAGTCAGAACGCCCTTGAGATACTCAGTCTGTTCTTTTTCATAGAGCTTGTTGTCGGTTATCTCGGAACCGATCTGGAGCGCGTAATTCCTCGCGTTATCCGAAAGCCGCTGATAGTAATCCTGGGCAACCTCAAGGGACAGGGTAAACGCTCTCCCCATTTTGATGTCAAATCGGCTGTCTATGCTGTAGGAGAGAAACTGAATGGAGACCAGAAACAAAACGACCGTGGGGATCAGGGAAAGGATCATGAAGGCGACAACGAGCTTCGTTCTCAGCTTTGAGCCCAGGATTCCCCGTCTTCGCTCGAATATGAGCTTGGTCAGATTTCGAGCGATCAGAAAAATAAGAAAAATGATAAGGATAAGGTTGATATTGATCAGTCCGAAAATCAGCACTTCATTGGACATCGGCAGAAGGATGTCGATGGTTGAAAGGTGACTTTCTATGTAGGTGAGAACGATAATGACGGCGATGATAACCAGTATGGCGATGCGTTCTCTTCGGCGTTTTTTTAATTCATCAGCATCCATCTGTATCCCACCGCGTCAGACGGCATGTATCCCTGAGAAGAACCCGGAGACGCCAGCGACGGCGTCAAGGACCAATCCCCAGTTTCTCCCCGGATCCCGCCTGATGATACCGTGTCCCGGCACCTTTCCTGCTTCGACCCGGGGACACATGCAGTTTATATTCCGTATGGTTCGAAAGACGAATGAACCCTGAGTCAACCACCGGGACACCGACTCGCTTCGCTCGCTGGTGTTAATTCGACTTGCAGGTTTCATTCCACCAAAGACGAATGAACCCTGAGTCTCATTAATATACAAAGTCCTGTCTCGCCCAGTCGGTTTCAAAATCCCACAGGGAAACGAAAAAGAACACGTACTCCAGATACAGCGGGAGACGAACCTGATCCAGCTTCGCCTTTGCCCGCAGATAGTAACGTTCTCCCCTTGTCAGCTCCGTCAGAGGCGTCAGTGGGACACCATTCAGTTCCGCCATTACATCCTTCGCCTCTGAAAATCCCTTGAACTGCTCCGGTTCCTTCCCCCCTTCACTGAAGAGGACATAAAAGATTTTTTTGATATTGTCGTATTTGATCGTGTGCCTCACCTCATGGACAGACACCTTTTTATCAAACCACCAGCGGCGCTCCCGGCATAATTCCAGAATAACCCTAAAGGTGGTCGGGATTCCCGCGAGAATCGCCTCCTCCATCTTTTCCGTGAAACAGTTTTCCAGTTTCAGATACACCACAAGATGTTCCGGCGTATTGCTTACGAGCAGCTCCGCGATGTTCGGTTCCGCCGCGAGTGCCTGCGTCGGGAAAAGAAAACAACACGCTACTATGAGGAGTTTACAACGGTTCATGGAACTGATTCTCCGGCGCGTCAGATGGAGCAACCGAGTGAAGCGGAGGACTCCAACGCCGGGTTATACTAAGGAAAGGACGCCCAAAAATCAAGGCCTATTTAGCTGTCGGCGGAGCGATTAATCGGCGGCGGATGGTAAAACCTCATCCGGGGAATCATAGGGGCGGGCATTGATGATATCGTCGAAGAGTTCCCATTGACCGTTGAAATAATGGACCATATCCCAGCACTCCCGGTGCTCCAGGAGTTTCTTCAGCAGGAGATTGTTGAGACGGTGGCCGGACCGGTACGCCACGAAGTGGCCAATGATGGGCATCCCGAGGAGGGACAGGTCTCCAATGGCATCCAGCACCTTATGCTTCACAAATTCATCGGGGAATCGCAGCCCTTCTTTATTGATAATCTTTTCCTCGCCCAGGACTATCGCGTTGCGAAGTGAGCCTCCCAAGGCGAGGCCCCGTGCCTGAAGATACTCAACCTCATGGAGAAAGCCGAAGGTGCGGGCCGCGCAGATTTCATTCTCGTAGACCTCGGGTGAAAAGACCATATCGCATGATTGTCTCCCAATCAATGGGTGACTGAAATCAATGTCATAAGTGATCCTGAACTCGGAGGAGGGAAGGAGGGCGGCGCGCCCCTCATCATCGGAGACGGAAACCGGCTCTCGTATCACCACACACCGTTTTGGCTTGTCCTGCGATTTGATACCCGCATCCTTGAGAAAATTGACAAAGGGGAGCGAACTGCCATCCATGATCGGGATTTCGAAAGAATCCGTTTCGATAACCGCGTTATCTATCCCCATGCCGAAACAGGCAGACAGGAGGTGCTCAACCGTGGAAATCCTGGTCCCATTCGTTCCCAGAGTCGTTGCCAGTGTCGTGTCGGACACGCTGAGCGGCTCCGCCTTGATCCCGTCGCTTCCCGGCTGGTCGCTCCGGTAAAACACGATGCCCTCATCAACCCCCGCCGGTTTGATGGTCATACTAATTTTCCTGCCCGAATGGAGCCCCACGCTCTTGCAGGATATTGCTTTTTGAATGGTTTTTTGTACGTACATCTGCCCCGCCTTTCGAAGGGGAGAAGAGCAATAAGCATACCACGCATCCGGAGAGGGGCACGGAACGTTCATCAATTACGTAACACTATGGGATTACAAGGAGTATTTTTCTCACGCCGGTCTCTGACCACTGCATCATGGGCACCCGATCCCATAAAGGTGTGTCGGAAAAGACACACAGATGTGTCAGGGCCCTTTGTAGAACCGTTCTTTTTCGCTGTAGATGCAACCACAGTACTGCTGCCGGTACATCTTCAATTCCCGTGAAATTCTGATTCCCTCCTTCCACCCTTCTCGGAAATCCCGGTAATAAAATCCCACATCGTATTTCTTTTCGAGACTCTCCCCCACTTCCTTCATGCGATTGTGATCCTGAAATTTGCTGTAGAGAAGCGTCGTGGTGAAGGCATCGAATTTTCCCTTCCTGGCAATGCGGGCGGCATGACTCATGCGCAGGTGGTAACAGTACGCGCACCGCGCCTCTTCCCTGAAGGCCACACCCCTGAGAAACTCCTCCATGGGATAGTCATCGAACCGGATGAGGTGCATCTCCACATCGTCCGCGTACCGTATCACCGCGTCCAGCCTCCGGACATATTCGGTGTAGGGTTGAATATTCGGATTGTAGAAAAGACCGGCAACCTCATGCCCCTCCTGTCTCAATACATCGAGGGGGTAGATGGCACAGGGAGCACAGCAGATGTGAAGTAATACCTTCATGATTTTACTCAGGGGAAAAAAGATCATGTTTTCGGATCCGGGGCACGCCGGAGAGCCCGTGTATTACAGCCCTTTTTCAGAACAGTTTCTCCTGTTGCCTCGAAACCCATTTCTTACCGAAGTGTTCGTAGGCGAGACGCGTCGCGACCCTCCCCCGCGTCGTGCGGTGAAGAAAGCCTTCCTGGATCAAGTAGGGTTCGTACACATCCTCAATGGTGTTCTTTTCCTCCCCTATGGCGGAGGACAGACTGTCGATACCCACCGGTCCTCCGTCGAACTTCTCGATCAGGGTCAGCATGATGGTCCGGTCCATGAAATCGAATCCCCGATGATCCACCTCGAGCATCTCCAGGGCATTCACGGCGACATCCTCCGTAATGACGCCGTCGGCCTTGACCTGGGCGAAGTCGCGGACTCGTTTAAGGAGTCTGTTCGCTATACGCGGAGTCCCCCGGGAACGGCCGGCTATCTCGGGCGCTCCGGCGTGATCGATCGATATGGAAAGGATATCGGCCGATCTCCTGATGATGATCGCCAGTTCCTCCGGGGTGTAGAATTCGAGCCTGAAACTCATGCCGAACCGGTCCCGCAGCGGCGAGGTCAAGAGCCCGGCCCTCGTGGTGGCGCCTACCAGGGTAAAGCGGGGGATCTCCAGCTTCATGGAACGCGCGGACGGTCCCTGGCCGATGAGGATATCGATATAATAATCCTCCATGGCGGGATAGAGAATCTCCTCCACCACGTGGGGCAGGCGGTGGATCTCATCGATAAAGAGGATATCATGTTCCTTCAGATTGGTCAGGATGGCGGCCAGGTCTCCCGGACGGTCTATGACCGGACCGGAGGTCACCTTGATGTCCACCCCCATTTCCCGCGCCATGATATAGGCCAGCGTCGTTTTGCCGAGACCGGGAGGCCCGGAGAGCAGGACATGGTCAAGGGCTTCTCCCCTCCCCCGCGCCGCCTCCATGAAGATGGAAAGGCTTTCCTTGATCTTTTCCTGTCCTACGTATTCGCTGAGCGTTCTCGGACGCAGAGAGTACTCGAATCCCCTCTCTTCGCTGAGCTGCTCCGGATCCAGTATGGGCGCTTTCATGCCACAGATTTCTCGCTTTTCTTCAGAATGGCAGGGCCATCACCCTGGCCCCTGCTCCGAGATACCGTCCCATCATCCCGACAGGATTTTGAGCGACTCAGGGAGGAGGATCTCCAGGGGCACTCCCTCTCCCCTCTTCGCATACACCCTGTCAACGGCGTCCTTTGCGGCGCTGCTTTTGTACCCCAGATTGATCAGGGCCGACAGAGCGTCATCTTTCACGGCAGCGTCGGGTGCCTCCGCAGACCCCTCTTCCGCGATAGCCGCGCCGATCTTGTCTTTCAGTTCGAAGATCATCCGCTCGGCCGTTTTTTTCCCCACCCCCGGGATTGCCACCAGCTTGGGCAGATCGCCTCCGGATATGGCCCCTGACAGATCCTCGGTTGCGATACCGGACAGTATATTAATGGCCAGCCTCGAACCAATCCCGGAGACCGACATGAGCAGCCGGAACAGGTCTTTTTCCCGCTGTTCCAGAAAGCCGAAGAGTTTCAGCGCATCCTGTGCCACATGGGTATGGATGGATAGGCGTACCTGCCCCCCCGTGTCGGGGAGCTTGTAGAAAGTGCCCAAGGGCACCACCACCCCGTAGCCCACGCCATGGACATCGACAATAATCTGATCGATAGATTTATGAGACAGAACTCCCTGAAGGCTTTCAATCATGACACGGATACCCCGTGGGAACAGTGCGCGTGACAGATAGCTATGGCGAGAGCGTCGGCCGCGTCGGCCGGCGGTTTCTCCTGAAGAGACAGGATGGCCTTCACCATATGCTGTACCTGTTCCTTCTCGGCCCTGCCGTACCCCACCACCGCCTTCTTCACTTCGAGAGGGGTATATTCATAGAGGGGGATGTCGCTGTGTGATGCCGCCAGTATGGCCACCCCCCGGGCCTGGGCAAGCTTCACAAGACTTTTGACATTCTTCCCGTAGAAGACATCCTCAAGCGCCACCACGTGGGGTTCATACGCCTCCATTATCTGTGTAAGCCGGCCATACACCTCCCTGAGGCAGTCTGACAGGGACTGCCCTCGTTTCGTGCCGATATCGCCATGGGCTCTGTGAAGGAGGCCCCGCTCCCCTTTTTCAACAATCCCATACCCCGTCGTCTTCGAGCCCGGATCTATGCCGAGAATTATCAATTGCTCAACTCGCTTCGCTGATTGAAAATAGTCAAAGGATTCCAGGGACCCTGAAACCCTCGGCCCCTGTTGTGTTTCAGCTCAATCTTTCCATTATGTCATCGGATATATCGAAATTTGCGTACACATGCTGGACATCATCGTTGTCTTCCATCTTCTCCATCAGTTTCAGCATCTGACCCGCCTTTCCTTCTTCGAGACTCACGGTATTCTGCGGAACCATGCCGATCTCCGCGAGGATGTATGGAACTCCCGCCTCATCCATGACGGATTTGACATCTTCAAAGCTGCCGGGATCGGTAATAACCTCGTATTCGCTTTCTTGCTCCTTCACGTCTTCCGCCCCCGCCTCCAGTGCCAGCTCCATGAGGCGGTCTTCTCCAATCGCGTCTTTGCCGATGATGATACTCCCCTTCTTTTCGAAGATCCAGGCCACGCACCCGTTTTCCCCCAGATTGCCGCCATGCTTCGAAAAGATATGCCGTATATCTGAGACGGTCCGGTTTTTATTATCGGTCATCACTTCCACAAGAACAGCTACCCCTCCGGGCCCGTAGCCCTCATAGACCACCTCTTCGTAAACCGCGCCCCCATCGAGTTCTCCCGTTCCCTTCTTGATGGCCTTCTCAATATTGTCCTTCGGCATATTCTCCGCCTTGGCCGCCGCAATGGCCTGGCGCAGGCGCGAATTGCCTTCGATATCACCGCCGCCGAGACGGGCCGCAAGGGTTATCTCCTTAGTGATCTTGGTAAAGATCTTTCCCCGTTTCGCGTCAGCGGCGCCCTTTTTATGCTTGATTGAACTCCACTTTGAATGACCGGACATAGGCTGTGTGTCTCCCCACAATAATGATTGAATGATTGTTCCCCCTCGAGGGGAACATCGTGCGGGACTGTAGCATAGTAAAATGGTCCCTGTAAAATAAAAAAGCCCCCCCACTGACGTGGAGGGGCTAAATCCTCGACGTTCCGTCGAGGACAATATAATTTCGGCAGCGTCCTACTCTCCCACACAGATATGTGCAGTACCATCGGCGCTAAAGAGCTTAACTTCCGTGTTCGGGATGGGAACGGGTGTACCCTCTTCGCTATCGCCACCGAAAACCGTTTCAAAAACAATAACAACCACATATACGCGATATTCAGGCTGAGCTATATCAATAAAATATGGGTAAGCCTCACGACCGATTAGTATCAGTAAGCTGAATACGTTGCCGTACGTACACTCCTGACCTATCAACCTTGTAGTCTCCAAGGGGTCTTCAGTCTTGATGTCTCCATCAAGAGGGATATCTTATCTCGAGGGGGGCTTCCCACTTAGATGCTTTCAGCGGTTATCCCTTCCGAACATAGCTACCCAGCGGTGCCGCTGGCGCGACAACTGGTACACCAGAGGTTCGTCCATCCCGGTCCTCTCGTACTAGGGACAGCTCCTCTCAAATATCCTGC
>CAZAST010000080.1:0-9175 GCA_964487805.1 uncultured Syntrophaceae bacterium | reverse complement strand
GACGCTAAGGTGTCGGTTGCTAAAAAATGGTTGGAGAATATTGAGATGTTCGATGACTTTCCGCGCGAGTTTCAAGTATCGCTAGATCACATGCAACCCGAAAAGATGATGCTCGGCGAGATGAGTGATGAAGAATTAGAAGCCGGATTAAAGCGCGTGGTGAATGTGAAAAAAGGTGAATTTTTGGTCGGTAAGGTGTACAAACCAGGTGATGCCGAGATGAAAAAAGATGCCGATTTTATCGAAAAAGTGATGAAGCAGTTAGGCAGACTGGTGGATGTCATCGAGGTGACGGAGCAGCTCCCCGGTCAATCCGCCCAGCGCGAGATGATTCTGGTCGGGATGACGCTGAATCAGAAGAACCGGCAGGAAGCGCTTCAGACCATCGGCATGTTTGACTGCAAGATTGTCTCCATGCGGAACAATTACTGCGTAATACAGGTTGCCGGAAGCAGGGAGGAGGTAGAAACGGTCATCAGTTTCCTGAAACCGCTCGGTGTCGATAAGATCGCTCGAACAGGGGTTCTCGCCCTCCAGCAGACAAAAAAATAAAGGGCATATCCGGAACAGTTTGCGTCCCTTCAGGTTATAGGTTGCCTGTTGTCGGCAAAGTGTGGTATCAGGCCAAGTTCAGATATGCAGGATGGATACCATACTCAGGAGACCGAACATGGATTACAAGGCTACATTGAATCTGCCGAAGACCGAATTTTCGATGAAGGCGAATCTGGCCCGCAGGGAGCCCGAACAGCTTGAAAAATGGCGCGAGATAGACATCTACGGAAAGATACGGGAAGTATCAAAGGGACGGACGCCCTATATCCTCCACGATGGTCCTCCCTACGCGAACGGAGATATACATCTCGGGACCGCGCTGAACAAGATCATAAAGGACATCGTCATAAAGGCGAAGAGCATGGCCGGGTTCGACTGTGTCTATGTCCCGGGATGGGACTGCCACGGCCTTCCCATCGAGCACCAGGTCGACCAGGAGCTGGGTGAAAAACAGCACACCATGCCCCAGGCAGAGAAGCGAAGGCTCTGCCGCACCTATGCCGCCCGTTATCTCGACATCCAACGCAACCAGTTCAAACGATTCGGCGTATTCGGCGACTGGGATCATCCCTATGTGACGATGGATTATGACTATGAGGCCACCACGGTCGAGGAATTCGGGAAACTCCTCCTCAGCGGCGATGTCTACAAGGGGAAAAAACCGGTATACTGGTGTGCCTCCTGCAAGACGGCCCTTGCCGAGGCGGAGGTAGAATACGCCGACCACACCACTCCCTCCATCTATGTAAAGTTCCCCATGGTGTCCGATCTGTCGGCTCTTATCCCCACGCTTGCCGGCGAAAAGGTCAGCGTGGTGATCTGGACGACCACCCCCTGGACAATCCCCGCCAATCTGGCCATCGCCCTCCACGAGGATTTCGACTACGCGGCCGTCAAGGTAAAGGGGGAGGTCCTGATCTTTGCCGAAGAACTGCTGGATTACTGTCTCGACGCCTTCGGCTTCAGGGGGGAGCAATATGAGATCCTGAAGACCTTCAAGGGATCCGCCCTCGAAGGCTTGAAATGCCGTCACCCCTTCATCGACCGGGACAGCGTCCTCATCCTGGCCCCTTTCGTTACGCTGGACGCCGGAACGGGATGCGTGCACATCGCCCCCGGTCACGGCCAGGAAGACTATGAGATCGGTCTCGAGTACGGGCTGGATGTCTATGCCCCGGTGGATGACGACGGCCGGTTTACCCCCGACGTTGATTTTTTCGCCGGCCAATTCGTCTTTGACACAAATGAGGCGGTGACCGAAAAACTTCGCGAGGTGGGAGCGCTACTGGGTCGCATGGAGATGGAACATCAGTATCCCCACTGCTGGAGGTGCAAGCAGCCCATCATCTTCCGATCGACGGAGCAGTGGTTCATCTCAATGGATAAAAACGGTCTGCGCCAGAAGGCGCTCGCAGCCATAGACAGCGTCACCTGGATCCCCTCATGGGGACGGGACCGCATATACGGCATGATCGAAAACCGGCCCGACTGGTGTATATCACGGCAGCGTTCGTGGGGGGTCCCCATTACGGTGTTCTACTGCAAGGGATGCGGCGCCTATCTGGCGACGAAGGAAATCATCGATCATGTGGTGGCTTTGGTCAGAGAACATGGTGCCGATGTGTGGTTCGAACGGGATGCCGCCGATCTTCTCCCCGTCGGGACGGTGTGCCCTTCCTGCGGCGGGGGAGACTTTACCAAGGAGACCAATATCCTCGATGTGTGGTTTGATTCCGGGGTCAGCCATGCGGCGGTCCTTGAAAAGCGGGACGATCTGGCGTCGCCCTGTGATATGTATCTGGAGGGGAGCGACCAACACCGCGGCTGGTTCCATTCCTCCCTCTTGGAGTCGGTTGGAACACGGGGAAGGGCGCCGTACAGAAATGTACTGACCCACGGCTTTGTCGTCGACGGCACGGGAAAGAAGATGTCAAAATCGCTGGGAAATTTCGTTGATCCCCAGCGGATGGTCGACCAGTACGGAGCGGAGATCCTGCGCCTGTGGGTCGCCGCCGAGGACTACACCCTCGATATCCGGATATCCGAAGAGATATTGAAACGTCTTGTCGAGGCGTACCGTCGAATCCGCAATACAAGCCGGTATATCCTGGGGAATCTGTACGATTTTGATTGCGCGAAGGACATGGTTCCCGTGGAGGATATGGAAGAGATCGACCGATGGGCCCTCCACCGTCTCCAGGAGATCATCCGACGAGTGAGAAACGCGTATGAAACATATCAGTTTCATGTGGTGTACTATACCCTGTACAATTTCTGCAGCGTCGACCTGAGCGCTCTCTACCTGGATGTATTGAAGGACCGGCTCTATACCTCAAAAGCCGGATCACGGGAGAGGCGGTCCGCCCAGAGCGCCATGTATATCATTCTTGATGCCATGGTAAAACTGCTGGCCCCGGTACTCGTTTTCACCTCCGAGGAGATATGGGAGCATATGCCCGCCTATGCGGGGAAGGAGCAGAGTGTTCATATGGCCCCCTTTCCCGATGTGGACGAACGCTATCGGGATGAAGAGCTCGGAAAGAAATGGGAAAAACTCATCGCGATCAGGGGGGAAATTTCAAAGGCCATAGAAATGGCCCGCCAGCAAAAGGTGGTCGGTCATTCCCTCGACTGCCGCGTGACCCTTCAGGCCCCTGAAGATCTGCAGGGACTGCTGACGGACTATCGCGATACCCTGAAGGTCCTGCTGATAGTGTCGCAGGTGGATATTGTGTCGGGACAGACGATATCCGATCCTTACGAAAGTACCGAATTTACGGGCCTGAAGATCGGTGTTGGGAAGGCGCGGGGGGTGAAGTGCGATCGGTGCTGGAACTACAGCGAAACGGTCGGTGACAACACCGAGCATCCCACCATCTGCGCAAGGTGCGCGAAGCATCTTTAGGAGGGCCCGGTGCGGAAGAATTACTGGGTTTTTTTAATCACACTGGCGCTGGTTGCCGGGCTGGATCAGTTTTCCAAGTGGCAAATCAGTTCGGCCATGTCCCTCCATGCGTCCTGTCCCGTGATCGACGGATTTTTCAGCATCACGTACGTGCGCAATCCGGGAGCGGCCTTCGGTTTTCTGGCTAACGCCCCTTCCTTCTTTCGATCCGGTTTTCTTATCGCCGTTTCAGCCGCCGCCATCGTGATGATCCTGTACTATCTCGCACAGAACAAAACCGGCGGGGTTCTCCTGACGGTTGCCCTTTCGCTGATCACGGGAGGGGCGGCAGGCAATTTGATCGACAGGATTCGCTTCGGAGAAGTAGTCGATTTCCTTGACGTCTACATCGGCTCGTATCACTGGCCCGCATTCAACGTGGCGGATTCGGCCATATCCGTCGGCGCGGTACTGCTCATCGTGGAGCTGTTCAGAAGACGACGGGGGATCAGCGCGGCATCAGAATAACCACCTTCAGATATTTTCTCCCCCACTGCAGGGCATCATCCCGATCCGAGAAGAAGACGTCTATGTGATCCCCCTTGATGGCGGTTCCCACGTCATGGACTTCACCCCATCCGTACCCCGGGACATACATCTTCGTGCCGAAGGGATACCGGCTGATGTCCGCCGCGATGGTTCCATGCTTTGCCTTTGTCCCGTCGGCCGTAATCCCGACCGCCTTTCGTTTCCCCTTGAGCGGCCCGTAAGCGTAGACCGCCGGTCCGATACACCCGTATTTTCTCTCCCAGCCGGTCGATTCGGGGCCGGCATCATAGCCGGTGACGAGCATCGTGCGCGTCACTCGGTTGTACTGCCTCTCTTTGGGGAACAGGGCGCATCCGGAGAGGAAGAAGCCCAGAAGAATGGGGGCGAGACACAAGCAGATTTTCTTCTGTATTCCGGCCATGTGGAAAACCTCGTGAGCACGCATGGCTTTTTGTCTACCATACAGACTACCGATCTTGCAAGGCGGGAAGGTGGGGGAAGCCGCTCTTGAAACCGTCTCTATCCCATCAGATTCGGAAGGAAGAGAGCGATCTGGGGGAAGGGGATGAGGAGGAGCGTACCGATGATCAACGCCGCGAGGAAGGGAAGGACTCCCTTGAAGATGACATCCAGGGGGACATCTCTGGCCACACCGCTTACCACGTAAACATTGATCCCCACCGGAGGGGTAATCACGCCGATCTGCGTCACAAGAACGATGATGACGCCGAACCAGACCGGATCGTACTCCAGAAACAGGATAACCGGGTAGAATATGGGAATGGTCAGCATAATGAGAGCCAGGGAATCTATCACGCATCCACCGACCAGATAGACCGCGATAATAATGAGCATGATCGCGTAGCGGGGAAGCTGGATCTCCGATACCCCCTGGGCGATATCGAAGGGAATCCTGGTGACCGCAAGAAAATGGCCGAATATGGTGGCTCCGGCGACAATCATGAGGATCATGCAGGATATGCGAGTCGTCTCAAAGACAGCCGTCATGAACCCCTGCATGGTAAGATTGCGTCCGGCGAGCGCCAGGAAAAGGGTCCCGAAGGCGCCGATGGCCCCGGCTTCGGTGGGCGTAAAGACGCCCAGGAAGAGGCCCCCCATGATGAGAATGAAGAGGAGCAACGTCTCGATAAGGCCCGAGAGCGATGCAAAGCGCTCCCGGAGGGAGAACTTCGGCCCCTTCGGCCCCAGTTCCGGCCTCAGACGGGTCCATATGACGATGGCAAGGATGAACAGGATGGTGAGGAACAGACCGGGGCCGATGCCGGCCATAAACAGCCTGCCGATGGATTGCTCAGTCTCGATCCCGTAGACGATAAATATGACGCTCGGAGGGATCAGTATCCCGAGGCTTCCTCCCGCTGCGACAACCCCGGTTGCGAGCTCCGGCTTGTAGTTGTAGCGTTTCATCTCCGGAAGGGTTGCCGCGCCCATGGTTGCGGCTGTGGCGTTCGTGGAGCCGCAGATAGCGGAAAAGGCCGCGCAGGCCCCGACGGTTGCTATGGCGAGGCCTCCGGACCAGTGGCCTATAAATCGATAAGCGGCGTTAAAAAGCCGCTTGCTTATTCCGGAATGATACGCAAGCTGGCCCATGAGCACAAAGAGCGGTATCACGGTCAGACTGTAGGATCCGAAGATGGAAAAAATATCTTTCACCATCATGCTCATGGATGCCTGGAAAGAAACAGTGCATCCGAAACCCACAAACCCCACCGCTGCCATGGCGAACCCGACGGGTACCCTCAAAAATATGAGGATGAAAAGGACAGCGATGCCGATGAGACCGATGGTGGTAAAGCTCACTGTGCGATCCTCTTGAATGATTGGTGCAGGTCCGCCAGAAGAACGAGGCACACGAGCAGGCAGCCGATGGCTATGCCGAAAGCAAAGGGATATATCGGTATCGCGACCGTGAGGGATACCTCTCCCGTCCGTTTCAGATCCAGGGCGTATACGATGCTTTGACGCGCGAGTATCGCGAACAGAGCGGCGCCCAGGAGTTCACCGGCAGCGGTAATGATATGCTGCGCCTTCTCCGGCATCCTGCGGGTCAGAAATTCGACCATGATGTGTCCCTTGTGCGCCGTTGTATGGGCAAGGGCAAAGGAAACGGCCACCGTCCCCAGGAGCCCCACGATCTCATAGGTTCCCGGAATGGGGTGGCGGAAAAAACGCAGCACCACATCGGCGCACGTGAGGATCATCATGACCAGAACAGCTATTGCCGCCAGCCAGTTGAAGGCGTCGCTGAGATTGTTAATCCCTTTTCCCAGACGTATCATGAGCATCCATCATGAGGGTGCGGGAAACATAATCCCCCACACCCGGTTTCTCCGATTTATTTGCTGTAGGTGCCGATCAGTTCCTTGATCACTTTCACAGCTTTCTCCGCCGGCAGTCCTTTTTCACCGGTGGCGGTTATGTAGTCGTCAATAATAGGCTGGACCGCCGCAACCCATCGCTTGGTTTCTTCCTCACTGAGTGCGATGATCTCGTTCCCCTGGCCCAGGGTGTACGCGCGCCCCTCGTCATCGCTCTGATCCCACGCTTCTCCGTGCACATCGACCCACTCGCTGCTGACCTCCTCCACGATCTTCTGCAGCTCTTTCGGCAGACTTTTCCATTTGTCGAGGTTCATAACGACAAACATGGCGGTTGTGTACCCGATGCCGGTGCACTGTGTCGTGTAGTCGATCACCTCCGCCTGTCTCCACCCTTTGAGGGTTTCAATGGGGGAGAAGGTTCCTTCAACGACGCCCTTCTGGAGAGCCTCATAGGTGTCTCCCTGGGGCATGGCGACCGGAGCGCCACCGAGGGCTTCCACGATCTTGGCGCTCAACCCCGTTGAGCGGATTTTCAGTCCCCGCATATCTTCCAGGGTTCTTACCGGTTTCTTCGTACTCAGCAGTCCGGGACCGTGAGCGTGAATATACAGAACCTTTACATCGGCCAGTTCCTGAGGCGCCATTGTTCTGGCAAATTCATTGGCCACACGGGTCGCTACCCGGCCGTTGATATAGCCGTGAGGAAGATCCACCGCGGCCATGATCGGGAAACGGCCCCGCGTGTACGCGAAGCAGGACATCCCGATATCCGAAATCCCCTTCACGACTCCGTCGTAACATTGATTTGCGGCGGTCAGCGTGCCTCCGGGATAGGGCGTGACCTTGATCTTTCCTCCGGTCCGTTTTTCAATCTCCTCGGCCCATGATATCCCCGCCTTGCACTGGCTGTGGGTGGGCGGAAAAAATATGCTGTAGGTAAGCTCGACCGTCTTTTCTTTTTTCTGGCATCCCCCGGTCAACAGCAATGCTGCCGCGCATATCATGCTGATACAAAAAAGATTCTTTCTCATGATTCTCTCCCTCATATAATATGGTGCCGTCCGCTTCGCCTTTTCCAATGCGGCACGGCAGGTTTTTATCGGATTGTTGAACCTGAAACGGGAACGACGGTGTGTGATGGCCTGCTTTCCCGCCCGGCAGGGGTCGGGAAGCAGGCATTAATACGTGTAGGACGCACACGAGGACCATGCAATGGCTGGCAGGGAATATGAGAATGTATTGTCCATAGCCCGTCCTCGATCGCGAGTGTGTGACTTCACCTTGTATTCGATTTGTCGTGACCTGTCAAATGGTTTTTGCGAACCCCATGGCTGGTATCATCATCGGAATCGTCCGAGAGGATCTTTGCTCAACAGAGGGAAGTTGATCCAAATACCGTGAAAGTGCTCACCCGTCGGGTATATCCGGAGACTCCGAACGCCGAGGTTATTTTTTCTTTGCGGTTTTGGCTTTTTCCAACTCCGCCTTATATTTTTCGGCCTCGGCCCTGGCCTTTTCCGCTTCTTCCTTAACGGCAGCCAACTCCGCGGCGCTTGGGCTTGCCTTTTCCGGCTCTTTCGACTTCATCTGGTCCCTCATCTCGTCGAAACCGACATAGATGGCAAGAGCGCCTCCGAGCAGCAGCAGGATCGGTATTCCCCCCTGAAGCAGAATAAGAAAAGGTTCCCACCAACTGACAAGGCCGATGAGCCCCAGGACCGCCGCTACGACACCACCTATCAAAATCTTCATATTCTCGAGCCTCCTTCTATGAGAGATGTATCATAACCAGTGTTGCAAAGGAATCACAGTAACCTGTGCTTCTGAGCTAACACAAAAATGAATCACAGGCAAGACCAAAATAGAGAAAAAGGGCTTGCCTAAAATAGAATATTGCATTATCGTCATGAACTTTCAAGCTGGTACTATCATCCCCTCCTGAGGGGGACGGGAAAGGCGCTGTATGGTGGAACTTGATTTTGAGAAGGGAGATGGGCTGATCCCTGTCATAGCCCAGGACCATGAAACAGGTGAAGTGCTTATGCTTGCTTATATGAACCGCGATGCCTGGCTGAAAACGGTGGAAACGGGGAAAGCAACCTACTGGAGCAGGTCACGAAACGCCCTCTGGGTCAAGGGAGAGACATCTGGCAATGTTCAGACGGTCAAAGAGGTCCTTGTTGACTGCGATCTGGATACCCTTATCCTGAAGGTGGATCAACAGGGGGGAGCCGCCTGTCATATGGGCTATCGGTCCTGTTTCTACCGGCAGGTTAGCGGCGGCAAGATGAAAATCATCGGTGAGAGGGTGTTCGACCCAGAGAAAGTGTATACGAAATGAAACAATTGAAACTGGGCATACCGAAAGGAAGTCTTGAAGCCAACACGATTGAACTGTTCAAGCGGGCGGGATGGCGCATAACCAGCGATGCCAGGAGCTATTTCCCCGATATCGATGACGAAGACATTTCCTGCACCCTTGCGAGAGCACAGGAAATGTCCCGGTACGTCGAAGATGGAACCATAGACCTCGGCCTCACCGGAAGGGACTGGATCCTGGAAAACGAATCCGACGTTGTGGTGGTTCAGGACCTTATCTATTCCAAGGCATCCACGAGACAGGCCCGGTGGGTGCTTGTGGTGCGGGAAGATTCTCCCATCCAAACCCTTGACGATATCGACGACAAGACGGTATCCACGGAACTGGTGGGGTTTACCCGCAGATATCTCCAGGAGCGGGGAATAGCTGCTCATCTCGAATTTTCATGGGGCGCCACGGAGGCGAAGGTGGTCGAGGGCCTTGTGGATGCCATCGTCGAGGTCACGGAAACGGGGAGCACGCTCC
>CAZAST010000079.1:0-9176 GCA_964487805.1 uncultured Syntrophaceae bacterium | reverse complement strand
TTTCTTCCCCACATATGCAGAGGAATCATCAATCCTTCGCAGCCCCATCTGGGAATAGGGGCAGAAAGCCAGCGTGCCGCCTGCTATCTTGACCTGGAATCCACCTTTTATCTCCCGTTCCACCAAACCCTCGACGGGGATTTTGCGGTTCCAGGCATGGTCAAGATAGTTCCGGCCAGCCTCGCCGGTGGTGATTTGCGTCGTAAAGAGCATTTCTCCGTGCCGCGACGATAGAAAATAGGCCGCTATCGTATCGCCGATCCTGAAAGGACACTCCCCGTTTTCATCTAAAAGTTCTTTTTTATCCAGGGCGCCTTCGCTTTTACCCCCGAGATCCAGAAAAACCCAGTCGGATCCGATGTCAACAATCCGGGCTTCCACGCGTTCCCCCGGTTCCAGCCGCCCGGCCCCAATCGAGTTTTCATTCAGAAGCTCTTCGAATGAAGCTTTCTCATTCTTTTCCTCACTTGTCATACGTCTTTTATCACCTCACGGGTATTTAACGCGGGTGCTTACTACATCCCCGTCTTTTTGGAAACAACAAAAATGATCGCCTTGAAAAATAAGGGGTTGCATCTTTCATGTGACACAACCCCGTCAATTAACGCATTCCCATTCGGTTAACTATGATACTCTTGACCCCCCTCCTCTTTTGAACAATATATAACCGCCCAGAACTATGAGGAGAACAGGAAAAGCGTATTTCCCCCAGTTCTGGATGTGGGGATAGAAATTTTTCATCACGAAAAACCCTACGCCCGCCGCGCCGATGATCCACGCGCCGAGATCCTTGACACGCTGCAGGAGCATGGTGACGGCTATCACGATGAAGAGAATAGGCCAGCTTTTATCGAACCCGTACACGCCACTGTTACTCAGGATCAAGAGTACTCCCAGCGCGATCAGGATAACGGCACCCATGACTCCGCGTGTCTTTCCTTCTCTCATCACTGTATCCCTTCTTCAACCGTGCATGGTCCCAGTTCTACTTTTTGATCAGTTCCATAAAGGGCTTGAACAGGTCGATCGGTATAGGGAAAAGGGTCGTCGAATTGTTCTCCGCGGCTACGATTGTGAGCGTCTGGAGATAGCGGAGCTGTAACGCTATGGGCTGCTCCGCCATCATCTTCCCTGCATCGGTCAGCTTCTGCGCCGCCTGGAATTCGCCCTCCGCGGCGATGACCTTTGCCCTTCTCTCCCGTTCCGCCTCGGCCTGCTTTGCCATCGCCCGCTGCATCTCCTGGGGAAGATCGATATGCTTCACCTCAACGGTTGTTATCTTTATCCCCCACGGATCAGTGCTTCGATCGAGTATCTCCTGGAGCTGCGTGTTGATCTTCTCCCGCTCGGCAAGGATTTCATCCAGTTCAACCTGCCCGCAAACACTCCTCAGGGTGGTCTGCGCGAGCTGGGAGGTGGCATAGAGGAAGTTCTCCACCTCGACGACCGCGCTGTTGGCCTCCATGACCCTGAAGTAGATCACCGCGTTCACCTTGATGGAAACATTGTCTCGCGTTATCACATCCTGCGGGGGAACATCCATCGTGATGATCCTCATATCCACCTTTACCATCCGGTCGATGATGGGGATCAGGATAATAAGACCGGGACCCTTGGTGGCTATGATCCTTCCCAGGCGAAAGATGACACCCCTTTCATACTCGTTGAGTATCCGTATCGCGGCCGCCAGGAATAACACCACCAGAACAACAACGGCTATTATTGTGTACATGCTGTTTCCTCCTCTATAGCTTGTGTATTTTTTCCACTTCGAGTTTTAATCCTCTGACGCCGATTACACGTACGTCAACGCCTTCTTCAATTGACTCATGGCTGGAGGCGTTCCAGTATTCCCCCTTTACGAGGACTTTTCCGTCGTCATGGACGGGAGTCAAGGTAGTGCCTTCCCGGCCAATCATCCCCTCTACTCCCGTGAAAGTCTTTCCTCTCTGCGCCTTGACGGCAAGTGACACCACAATGACGAAAAAAAGTGACACCAGAAGCACCGTTGGTATCATGACGCTGAGGGAGAGTCTGAGGGCAGGAACTGATGACTCGAAGAGCATCACCGAACCCAGGGCGAGGGAAATGACCCCCGCCACACTCAGCATGCCATGGCTGACAATCTTTATCTCCGCGATAAAGAGGATGATAGCGAACAGTATCAGCGCAATGCCGGCATAATTCACCGGGAGGGTCTGCATGGCGAAAAAAGCGAGGATGAGTGAAATTCCCCCGACAACACCGGGGAGGATCGCCCCGGGATTGGAGAATTCAAAGTAGAGACCTGCAAGGCCTATCATGAGCAGGAGATAGGCGATATTCGGGTTGCTCAGGACCACCAGCACTCTGTCCCGCAACCCCATGTCAACGTGATTGATGACGGCCCCCTTCGTTTCGAGCGTCACGTCCCCGGAGGGGAGTCTGATGGTCGTTCCGTCCAGTTGCGCCAGGAGGTCATCCACATCGGACGCGATCAGGTCGATGACATTCAGACTGAGGGCCTCGTCGGCTGAAATGGAAACGCTCTCCCTGACAGCCTGCTCCGCCCAGTCGGCGTTGCGCATCCGTTGCTCGGCTATACCCCGGGCATAGGCAACAGCGTCATTTTCAACCTTTTCCGCCATCGTTTCATCCATCTTTCCTCCAATACCGATCGCCACCGGGTGGGCGGCTCCGATGTTGGTCCCCTGCGCCATCGCGGCGACGGAAGCGGCCATGGTGATCATAACCCCCGCCGAGGCGGCGCGGGCGCCGGATGGATGGACAAACACAATGACCGGCAGCGGTGGTGTCAGAAACACCTTGACGATGTCTCGCATCGCCAGATCGAGCCCCCCCGGTGTATCCAGAAGGATGATAACCCCGTCGGCGCCATCCGTTCGAGACCTTTCAATGCCTTTGGTAATATAGTCCGCCACGGCAGGGGTAATGGCCGAATCGACCGTAATGACATTGAATACGTTATTCCCTGCCTCGCCGGAGGCTGGCCCTCCTCCCATTGCGAGAAACGCGCCGATGAGCACCGCGACCACTGCGCTTACTATTCCCTTTTTCATGAAACGTCTTCTCCTGTTCGATCGACCCCCGCCTTTTCAGGAACACGATTCCTGTTCGTGCCTGTGTCCAATTTTCGGGGTTCTAGCGCAACTCTTTCATAATCATCTGAACATCTTCCCAGGTCTGCTTCTTCGCTCCCGGATTTCGCAGCAGATAGGCGGGATGGTATGTGGGCATAAGTAGTATGTCATGATAGGAGTGGAACCGGCCTCGCAGAACCGAAATGGGCGTATCCGTTTTGAGAAGGGTTTGGGCCGCGAACTTGCCCAGCGCGCATATCATCCGCGGCCTGATGACCCGGAGCTGCTTCACCAGAAAAGGTTCACACGCCGCAATCTCATCCGGTTCGGGATTGCGGTTCTGTGGAGGACGGCATTTCAATATGTTGCATATGTAGACCTGTTCCCTTGTGAGACCCATGGCCTTGATGATATCTGACAGGAGTTTTCCCGCCCTGCCCACAAAGGGCCGCCCCTGCCGATCTTCATCACCTCCGGGAGCCTCTCCCACGAATACGAGGTCCGCGTGGGGGTCTCCCTCACCGAAAACGATGTGGTGCCTCCCGCTGTAAAGCTTACACCGGGTACACTCGCCCAACTCGGCCCGGATATCGTCCAGTGTCTCCGATCGGACGTGCATTGCCTCGTCATCCGGCACACTGTCAACCGGCGGCAGGGAAAGCGCGCGAAGATTCCCCTTCAGATACAGTCCCGATATCCCCTTTCCAGACTCTCTCTCCGCTACTATATGATCCTTCAAGGCGCCGGTCAACTCAAGGAGTTCTTTCCTCATGCCTCGTTCCGTGCCGTCCTGATTATTTCCACAACCCTGTCCAGGATCTTGTCCGCCACATCCTTTTTATCCATGAGGGGCAGCTCCTCGATCCTTCCGCGCCTATCGATGATCTTCACGATATTCGTATCATGCTGAAACCCCGAACCCAGAACTCCCAACTCGTTCGCCACGATCAGATCCATCCCCTTGGCCTGTATCTTGGCCATCGCGTTCTTGACGAGATCCTCGGTCTCCATGGCAAAACCCACCAGGATGCGGTCGCCCTTTCCCCTTCCCACTTCGGAGATAATGTCAGGGGTTCGTTCGAGAGCGATATTCAGTGTCTGATCAACCTTCTTTATTTTGGAGCCGGAAACGGCCGACGGACGATAATCGGCGACCGCGGCGGCTTTGATAATGACAGTTGATTCTTCCATATGTTCCATCACGGCGTCACGCATTTCTGAAGCGCTCGAAACCCCGACAAACCGGACCCCCGCAGGAACGGGGAGAGCGGCAGGACCGCTGATCAGCGTCACATCCGCCCCTCGTCTGTGCGCCATGACAGCCAGGGCGTATCCCATCTTGCCGGACGAGTGATTCGATATGTACCGCACCGGGTCGATGGCCTCCCGGGTTGGCCCGGCCGTTATCAGCACCCGCTGCCCCTTCAGATCCTTTTCAGCCAGGATTGCCTCCACCTCTTCAACAATATCGACGGGATCGGGCAGTCTTCCCTCCCCTTCCGTCTTGCAGGCCAGTTCCCCCCGTCCGGCGACCATACAAACGTACCCCAGAGAAGAAAGCCTGTCCAGATTGGACCGCAGAACGGGATTATTATACATATTGACGTTCATGGCCGGACATATCAGCACCGGCGCGCTGGTGGCGGTCACGGTGGCGGAGAGAAGATCATCGGCGATCCCCGATGCTATCTTTCCGATCATATTGTAGGTAGCGGGAGCGATGACCATGATATCGGCTTGCTGCGCCAGAGAGATATGGTGTATGTCCCAGTCACCGGAGAGTGAGAACATGTCCGTATACACAGGGTTACCGGAAAGGGTCTGCAGGGTGAGCGGGGGGATGAACCGTTTCACCAGTTCCCTCGTCAGTACCGCCGATTTGTAAGCCGCAATACCGCCGGTTATGCCAAGAATAATATTCTTATTTTTTATCATGGTGACATCCCCGTGCAAATTATCGCAAAATTGCTTGAAAAATATAGCAGTTATTAGATATAAGGTCAACTCCAAAGAAATACAAGCGCAGCAAAAACAAGGAGGATGGATGCAGAAATATCAGAGGGTTATGATCCTGGCCGGACTGATCGTCCTGGCGGGTGTGGGAGTATGGGCGTTTCTGACATATTTCGAAGGAGAAAACCCGGAGATCGTATTAAGTAAAGATATCGGGGCCATAGGCCAGAGGACGGTTTTCGACATCACCTGCACCGATCGGAAGAGCGGCATTCGAAGCGCCTCCGTTTCCATACTGCAGGATGGGAAGACCACCGCCGTCGCTTCCGTCGACCTCCCGGCACGGGGGAAAACCCGCGAAACACTTTCAGTTGACCTTCGCCCGGCTGATTTGAAACTGCATGACGGGGCCGCCACCGTCGTGATAACGGTTATTGATTACTCACTCAGGAAAAATACGGGCTCAACCACAATCGATGCGGTTATCGATACCACCCCCCCGTGGATATCCCCCGTGAGCGCGCGTCACTACATAAATCCCGGAGGAACCTGTGTGGTGGCCTACACACTTTCCGAAGCCGTGGCCCTGACCGGCGTGATGGTCAATGACCATTTTTCACCATCCTACGTCGACTCCACGAGGAGCACGGTCAGATATATCTCCTACTTTGCCATTCCCATCATAGAAGGTACGGGCAAGAACCCCCGGATACAGATACTGGCTGATGACAAGGCCGGCAATACGGCATCCTTCCCAGTGACATATCACCTCAGAAGCAAACCGTTCCGCCACGACCGGATGAATATCTCCCAGAGTTTCCTTGATATGAAGATGCCCGAGTTCCAGCACCGGTACCAGGCTCTCCAGGGGATGACTCTGCTGGAGACCTTTTCCTATATCAACACACAGATGAGAAAACAGGACAGGGAAGTTATCGAGACAATCTGCGCAAAGAGCCGGCCGGAACAACTCTGGGAGGGAACCTTCCTGCGGATGAGCAACGCCGCCACGATGGCCCAATTTGGTGACAAAAGAACATACTACCACAACGATAAGGAGATAAGCACCAGTGTTCACATGGGGGTGGATCTGGCCTCCACGCAGAACGCTCCCATAGAGGCTTCAAATGGAGGGATTGTCGCCTTCACGGGATATATCGGCATCTACGGGAACACGGTCATCATCGATCATGGCAGGGGAATCTTCAGCCTCTACGGCCATCTTTCATCAATACAGACGCAAAAGGGGCAGACCGTCAAGAAGGGGGAAATCATCGGCAGGACGGGGCTGACCGGTATGGCCGGAGGGGATCACCTTCACTTCAGCATGATCGTGGGAGGGAAATTCGTGAACCCCGTGGAATGGTGGGACCCGCACTGGATAGAGGACAACGTCACAAAAAAGCTTTCCCCTGAGGGATAACGCGCAAAGTCACGACCGGCCGATGTCCCGGTGATTCACACGCGTCGTGTAATGGCCGTCCTTAAAATATCGGGCCAGCTGGTTGAGTATAACCACGGACCGGTGTTTTCCCCCCGTACACCCCACGGCAATATTCAGGTAGGATTTCCCCTCTTTTTCATAGAGCGGAACCAGAAAAGTCATCATGTCGAAGAGTCGTCTGAGAAACTCTCCCGTGTCTTCCCACCCCATAACATAGGTCTCCACGGCCTGATCATTGCCGTTGTGTTCACTCAGTTCCTCTATAAAATAGGGGTTGGGAAGAAAGCGAACATCCATGACGATATCGGCATCAGGGGGCAGGCCGAAATGATAGCCGAATGATATGAGGTTGATTATCAGTTTTTTGGATTTTCCGGGGGTGAGATACAGCCTCTGCACATGTTCCTTCAACTGGTGGACGCTGTAACCCGACGTATCGATGATATGGCTGGCCATCCCCCTCAGTTCGCACAGCTTATCCCGTTCCAGCTTGACACTCTCCAGGATGGTCTTATTCTTCGAGAGAGGGTGGGTCCTCCTCGTCTCGCTGAATCTTCGCAGGAGGAGTTCATCTCTCGTATCTAGAAAGAGTATTTCAATATTGTATTTCTTCTTCCTCAACCGGGTGAGAATCTCTATGTGCTTTTCAAGGAAATGCTTCTCGCGCAGGTCCATGACCAGGGCTATCTTGGAAATTTCCGATGAGACGCCGGTTTGCAGATCCAGGAATTTGGGGAGAAGCATGATGGGAAGGTTATCGACACAGAAGAAACCGATATCCTCCAGAGCCTTGAGAGCTGTGCTCTTACCCGAACCGGACAGGCCGGTTATAATGACGATACGAAGGTTTTTCATGGCGCCCCTGCCTTGATGGTCCTCTGTTCCCTCGCAGACATGACGCTGTGACCCGGTTCTTCGTTATCGAAGAATTCCGGAGATGCGAAAGGCGGTCTCGATTACATATAGGACCCGTCTTTCACGACGATGAGATCGTATATCTTTTCAGACGATTCAGCCGCAAGGAGTGATTCTCTGAAAGCGGTATCCTTCAGCATTCGCGATATCTTTGCCAGGGCTTTCAGGTGCTGCCCGGCCGAATTCTCCGGAGCCATGAGGAGAAAGAATATATGCACCGGTCCCCCGTCCAGGGAATCAAAATCAACCCCCGCGCTACTCCTTCCAAATGCAACCACGAGGCTGTCAAGCCCTTCCAGTTTTCCATGGGGTATGGCGATGCCGTCCCCAATCCCCGTGCTTCCCAGTTTCTCCCGCTCCACCAGTACGCTGATCATGGATTCTCGATTGATACTCATATCATGGTGCACAAAAACATCCGACAACTCCGCGAGAACCTCTTTTTTGGTCCTGGATTTCAGATCATCTATAACAAACTCTTGTCTCAACATTTCCTGGATCTGCACCATGGCCTCACCCCCCATATTTCAGCTGTTGGTTTCAATCAGGAGATACTTTCCGTCATCGCGACGGTACAGAATACTCACGTTTTCGGAAGAAGAATCCCTGTACACGATGAACCGGTCTTTCGATTCATCCATTTTCATAACCGCGTCGTCCAGGAACATTGATTCAAGAATGATTTTCGTTGTTTTGGCCACCCGCGGGGAGCCGTCATCCTCTTCCACAGCCCCGGAATCCACGGGAATCGCCTCGGCGACCCGGGACGAAACATCCTTATGATTCTGCACCTTCTGTTTGTATTTCTTTATTTGCCGTTCCACCTTGTCAATCACGGTATCAATGGCAAGGGTCATCTCCTTCGCCTCTTCTCTGCCCTGGAGGTTGATGCTCTTGGCGGACAGATTGATTTCCGCGATATTTCTGAATTTTTCCACTGCCAGGACCACACTGGCTGTCACGGGTTTATCGACATACCGTTCAATTCTGGCAAGTTTTTTCTCCACGTATTCTTTCAGCCACTCCCCGGTTTCCATGTTCCGGAAGGTAAAAGAAATTTCCATCAGACCCCTCCTCTTCAGACGTTTCAAACTGTCCGATCTTCGATCGAACTCGCTCGTATATGTGACCCGACCGCAAATGTCAACCCGTATTTCATTGTGGATCAGAAGTATTTCCGTCTTTTGGACGCCGGCAATATCCCCAGCATGTCCCGGTATTTTGCGACCGTTCTCCGGGCGATGGATATATTCGAAGCCGCGAGCATATCCACTATGGTACTGTCATTATAGGGCTTCTTGTTGTCCTCGCCGCTGATGATCTCCCGTATCTTTTCCTTGACGCTTTGTGATGCGATCTGGTCATCCCCCATCCGGTTGATGCCGCTGTTAAAGAAATACTTGAGCTCGAAAATGCCCCGGGGGGTATGCATGTACTTGTTCGTCGTAACCCTGCTGATGGTTGATTCGTGCATCTCCACGTCGTCGGCAATATCCCGCAGGACCATGGGCCTCAAATAGCTGATGCCTTTATCAAAAAAATCGATTTGATGATTCAGGATACTCTCCGCGACCCGATAAATCGTCTTCTGTCGCTGTTCTATACTCTTTATGAGCCAGGTCGCGGACTGCAGCTTTTCCTTGATATACTCCTTACCGTTGTCCCCATCGCTGGTCCTGAGTCCGCCCAGAATCTCCTTGTAAAAGTTGCTCACCCTGAGCCGGGGCAGGCCGTCGTCATTCAGGGTAATGCGGTACCGGTCGCCGACTTTATACACAAACACA
>CAZAST010000078.1:0-9401 GCA_964487805.1 uncultured Syntrophaceae bacterium | reverse complement strand
TAGCCTTTGGTTACGGCTGTTTCCTCCTCTCATCGTCGATGAAAATGATTGACATGAAAATTCATTTCTTTTATATTTTCAAATATATATTGAACAGTGGGATCTGTGCTATGAAAAAAATGACAGTGATAATTATAGTGCTTTTTTCTTTTTTCGCGGTCGCGGCCAGCGGCGACGCTTCATATCGGATTCTGCTGAAAAATGGTGGGGAATTCAAGACCGACCGGTACTGGAATGAAGGAAGTCAGATACGGTTCGACATATATGACGGGGTCGCGGGAATTCAAGAAGATTCGGTGAGGAAGATAGAAAGAATCTCGCCGCAACAGAGGTCCCGGAGCGAGGTGTTCACTCAGAAAAAACCTGTTTTGATCACAACGGACCGAAATGCCACCGAGAAGCCGGAAGAAGAATCGGTCGATATCGGGGCATACAGAGAAAAGAAGACACAACTCGATGCCGAACTGAGCAAGGCGCTGGACACGCTTCGAGAATCCACCAAAAGAAGAGATACCAGAGGCAGGGAGATGGCGAGAGCGGCGGTGGATAATATTTCCGAAGCAATATATGCCCTTACAGATGAAGTTATGAAAAAGAGCGGAGGAAAGCTACCCAAAGACTGGTGGAGAAAACAGTAGCCCTCGTATGATTACTTCTTTCCGGTCCTGAATCGGATATCCAATACTTTATTAAAAAAACATGCGGGATATTATCATCCGCTCTTAAGATTGTTCAAACATTACAATGCTGTAACATGCATGTGGAATTTTTCTGAGCACCTCCGTAACCGATGAAGGATACAACGTTCATTTTAAGTGTCAAGGGAGGTGTCTTTCCAGGAAACCATCTCTACGGTGTAGCTGTTGGATGTGTATTTATCCTTTATTGCCTCGTCGAAGTAGAATTCCCCCGAATTATGAATTGTTGCCGTATTTCCCCAGACCAGACCGTAAACCCCGGCTGAGTTTTTGAGTTCTACGTGCGCATTCGGCGCGTAGATCATTCCCTTAAAATCACTTGAGTGTTTGAAGATTATATCCTGATAGGAATTTGAGAAAATTGAAAAATCGGTTGGCTGGGACATATTGTTGATAACAGATCCATTTTTTGCCTCAAGCTCGCCTTCTTCCGCATCGATAGTACCGCTGAGATAGATATTGACCGGTCCATCAGTCGCGTCTATTTCCAGGGTTGATCCATTCTTCAGGACGATTCCCGTAAGGTAATAATCGCCTGCCGTCAGCGTGAGCGTATCACCATTGTTGAGGTATATCATGGTAGCACCCTGTAAGGGAGAGTCATCACCTTCCACACCGTTATCGTTGTTGGTGAGAACGTCTGCGAACTTGGCGTAGAGTGTCGATGTGGAATCGTTTGCTCCCAGGGGATCCGGATCGACACGTTCCACCGGCGCGCCGGTGGTTCCGGTGATGGTGGGTGTCCCGGTGTCAGTCCATACGGCAGGTACCGGAGGGTCGGAAGTATCCGTTCCCAAGGCGAGATCGCCGTCGATATATGTCGCCATCTTGGTGTCGATTGCCGTGTTGCTCGCAATGTCGGCTTCTCCCGTCGACGCGCCGGGAAAGGTTGTCGGGTCCGGATTAGGGGTATCACGGGAATCGTAACTGTACACATGAGCGTCCGATCTAAGATCCAGCAATCCATCGGTGAAGAGTCCGTAGTCAAAAGCGCTCTTGGGTTTTGCGGAGAGAACGACTTCCAGAATTACCTGCGCTCCGGTGGAACCATACCCCGTCACCTGGAAACGATACCGGTTGCTCCCAATTGATGTCAGGGTGGTTGACGGAGTGAAGAAAAAGCCGCTCGGCGCGGAATATGCCAACGGTATCGTATCTGCGGTCAGATCAACCACCCCTGAATCCAGATCGGTGGCCAGTTTTTTCAGAACATACTGGACCCCTGCGTCGGCGCTGTAGAAGGCTTCTTTTCCTGTTTTATAATTTGTGCTGATTTTTAGATCTGTCGATGTTTGCATGACGGCCGTGGTTCCAAGAATGATCGAAACAGCGATCAGTAGGAGAACCGTCACGAGTACCATCCCCTTTTCGTTTCCAGATAGTGTATTGTCGTTCATGGCATTATTCTCCTTACAGACCGAGATTTCTCGGGGTGATAACCGACGAGAGGGTGTATGTCCGGTAACCACCGTTTGTTGTGTACTTCGGATCGGGTTTCGAGGTTCGTACCACGATAGTAACCTTTATCCTGCGTATGTTTGCCGGAGTGGCAGTCGTGGCCCCGGTCCCATCGAAGTATTCGAATGCAAGTGATTGAACATACTCGGCAACGGGTTGATTCGTGGCGCTCGCCGTCGATTTTCGTCCGAGTTTTTGAATGCCGTCCGCCGTGTAAAGCGAGTAGGTGATATATTCATTGGAATCGCCTGTATCTCCGTCGGGAGGACCCGTTCCGGCAGCATCCGTTATATCGAGAGTGAAAATGATGGAAGAGGATGAAGCACTCAGAATCCCCGCCGATGCCGAGCCGGTGGGATCGTACCCGGCCATTCGCATCTCTCTGGTCATAAGATCCATCGCAACCCTTGTATTCTGCTGCATCTCGGCAATCTGTTCCTGCACACCCAATGTTTTATTATACATCGTGAAGACGCCGTACATGGCGCCGAGGAGGGCGAGACCGACGGCCATGGCGACCAGCAGTTCGATCAGGGTGAATCCACGATCGATCTCCAGCGACAGAGTACATTTTCCTTTATTTTTCCCGAAAGACTTCATTACTGAGCCACCATCGTCTTGAGCGTAACAGTTCGTGTAGCTCCCTTCCAGGAAAATGACACTGAAACCGCAATGGTTTTCATGCCGGCAACAGGTGAATCAGAGGTGACGGTCCATGCTCTCGTATAGATGGACTGTTGCGTATCGGACCCGGATGAGATGCTCGCATAGGCAGTACTTTTCAAATCTTCCATCTTGCCTTGGGCCAGCGTCGTGGCTGTGGTCAACTCTTTGGCTAGTGTATTGCCGTTGATAACGGTTGTTGCCACCCCCGCCACGCCCAACAGACCGACAACAATGACCAGAATGGCAATCATGACCTCTATGAGAGTAAATCCGCTGGGATCGGCTATCCGTTTCATCTGTTATTCCTCTACTGTATCTTCACCCGTCCCGCCGTTGAAACACTGACGGACTTCGATCCGCTGGTATTTGTCAGGGTGACCGTCGTCCCCCACGCTGTTCCGCGCGGATAGAAGATCGGATGAGCGGAAGCGCTCAGGGTCACACCGGGATAGTTGCTCTGGATATCTTTCGTGACGCTCGTTTCGCCGGTGTCTTCGGTCCCGTTGTTGTTTTCATCATCGAGCACCTTATACTGGTGGGTATCCAGAAAAAACACCTTGAACTGGTTGTTCTCGCTGACCGCCTTCATCCGCGCGTCCATGAGGTCCGTCATGACCAGCCGCGCCGCTCCGTTCAACCGCCGCTGCGCCATGTACGTCTGAAAATGAGGCGCCGCGATAGCCGCGATGATTGCCAGTAAGGCAATCACGATCACCATCTCCACGAGGGTGAACCCTCTTTTGCCGGCATGTTGTATCATCTCAAAAAGATCCATCTCATACAGGCCTCGCCACAGAAGATATACCCAATGGCGGCGGCGGAAAGAAAGGGACCGAAGGGGATGGCGTATTTTGTGTCCTTTTTCCTCCATACCATGGTCGTTATGCCGGCAACCGCTCCGATAAGGGAGGCCGCCATGATGATAAACCAGAGGGACTGCCATCCCAGAAACCCTCCAATCATGGCCAGGAGCTTGATGTCGCCTCCGCCCATCCCTTCTCGCTTTCTCAAAAACTGATATCCCATGGCAATCAAAAAGAGAAATCCTCCTCCCGCAACGATGCCGATCAGGGAGTCCCTGATCGTGACATCCATGAATATAATGGCCGCCAGGGCGAAGAACGGTATCCCGGGGAGGGTGATCACATCGGGGATGATCTGGTGCCTGAGGTCGATAAAGGTGATGATGATGAGGGAACATGTGAACAAAAAGGCGAAGAGGTATTTGAGCGACAGGCCGTATCTCAGGAAGAGGAGTAAGGACATGACGGCGGTCAGGAGTTCAACGGTCGGATAGACAGGGGATATTTTTTCATGGCAGTTGCGGCATCTTCCTCCCAATATCACGTAGCTGATTATCGGTATATTGTCGTAGAACTTCAGGGAATATCCGCAGGAGGTGCAGTGAGAAGCCGGCAGCACGATGGAACTTCCCGAGGGAATCCGGTAGATGCATACATTGAGAAAGCTTCCGACGACGACGCCCACAATCGCCCAAAAAATTCCCATAAGATATTCCGCGCAAAGTCCCATTCAGCCTCTCGCAGGTTTATAAAATCTCGCAACTGGCACATTTGTTTTGGTAAATGTATACTAAAGATACCCGGTCAACGCAATGAAGCGCTTCATTGCCCGGGTGTGAAGCGTATCACAGGGGGTGCTGTTACAGGCGGGCCCGTTTCTCAAGTCGTTCCATGTCGAGGAGCTGAAGGGTATCCCCCTCGGCATTAACCAGTCCTTTTTCGCGGAGCACTCTCAATTCCTTGTTGATGCTTTCCCGAGTCGTGCCAACGATGCTCGCGAGATCTCTCTGGGTAAGACGCAGGCCGATCTCAATAGGGCCCCCAACTTCAACCGCGCTGCCGTATTTTCTGCCTAACTCCACGAGCCTTCGGGCGAACCGCGTCGGGATATTGAAAAAGTGGGCATCCTCGAGAAGTTCATCCGTCCGGCGCAACTGCATGGAAAGATAGGAAAGAATCGCCACTATGGCCCCTTCGTTACCGGTCAGGAATGCTATGAAATCCCTTCTATTCAGAACCAGTAATTCGGAAGGCTCAAGGGCGATCACATCGGCCGAGCGGGGCATTCCGTCCAGAAGCGCCAACTCGCCGAAGAAATCCCCCCGTGACAGGATCGCGGCCGCAACCTCGTCGCCCATTTCCGAAGGAAGAACAATCTTGACACTCCCCGATTTTACTATATACAGTGTAGACCCTTCGTCACCCTTGCGGAAGAGCGCCTCTCCCTTTTTCAGGGAACGAGGTTTGAGCGAGGCTGCGAGGGATTCACTGTCGCTATCGCTGAGGGATTGGAAGAGAGATACCCCCTGTAGGAACTCTTCAGGTTTCATACTATATGCACCGCAAAGTCTTCCTGCCTCGAAGGAGAGACACGCTACCTTTTGGAAGATAACTGTGCTCAGATGCAACACTTTGGATAAAGTATAGACAACACGATACAGTAAGTCAAAAAATATATTTGAAGGAAGACATCCCCGCCGCGGGGGTTTCCCGATCGCATGGAGGGCACGGAATGCACCAGTTCACGGTACGAACCGGCTCGCGGTTCGAAATGATCGACATTACGGGAGAGATACGCTCTATCCTGAAGAAAAGCGGGATGAGGGAGGGAGTGTGCCATCTCTTTGTTCCCCACACCACCGCCGCAGTCACCATCAACGAAAACGCGGACCCAGATGTGCCGAAAGATATTCTGGCTGAGCTGGACAAGATCGTTCCCCTGCATGATGCCTACCGGCACATGGAGGGGAATTCCGCCGCCCACATCAAGGCATCCCTGTTCGGTGCCTCCGAGACACTCCTCGTGGATGGGGGGAGCCTGGTTCTGGGAACCTGGCAGTCGGTCTTCTTCTGCGAATTCGACGGCCCGAGGACGAGAAAGGTCCTGGTCGAGTGTGTTCCCCATCCTCGTTGAGAGCCTGGCACATCGTACCGCATTCAAAAACAGGAGAAATACCAACCATATGAACATGCAGGCATCATTTATCCTGGCATCGGCCTCGCCCCGCCGCAGGGAACTGCTTGGCGCGCTGATACCGGGCTTTCAAATAGTCCCCAGTGACGTGGACGAAGAACCGCTTGATGGAGAATCACCGGAAGACCATGTCCTGCGGCTCTCAAGAGAGAAAGCCCTGGCGGTGTCCCGGGCGAACCCTGACCGGTGGGTCTTGGGGGCGGATACGATCGTGGTCATAGACGGGGAGATGCTGGGCAAGCCGGAGACGCCCGCGGAGGCCCGAAGGATGCTCGCCACGTTAAGCGGCCGTGAGCACACGGTTGTCACGGGATTCGCCCTTGCGAAGGGAGGCCGTGTTATTGCCAATGAATGTGTCCGGTCCGGCGTTCTGTTCAAGGATATCTCCGAGGATGAGATGGAGTGGTACACTCAGACCGATGAGCCCTACGACAAGGCGGGGGGATACGCCGTCCAGGGGAAAGCGGCTTTTTTCATCAGGGAAATCCGCGGCTCGTACACAAACGTCATCGGCCTTCCCCTGTGTGAGGTCGTGATGGCAATGGAAAAAGCGGGAGCGCTGAGGCTGGCGTGACACACCAGGAAAATTCAATACATATTATGGTAGTAAGATATGATTTATCAAGTGGGAAATTCTTGAAAATTAAGATCTTAGTTGCTGTAAAATCTATGACTTGCTACTAAAGAGGATCTGAATAACTGATTGACAAGAAAAGGTTAATATGCCGAACGAAATAATTCCATACCTTGCAATGTGCCAGCGTGAAGGTGTGAGCTTGCAACGCGGCATGAATTTCGAGCTCGGTCACAACCATTCTGTTATTTTGATGTCAATGCGGGCAAATGCACCATATGCAGATCGACTCGAAGATGACGGAATGATTCTGATATATGAAGGACACGACGCACCTCGTTCAGGGCAGAATCCCAATCCAAAAATTATTGACCAACCTGAAAAGACACCTGGAGGTCAACCTACGCAGAACGGACTTTTTCATAACGCTGCGCAAGCATATAAAACCGGGCAGAGACCTCCAGAGCTTGTTAGGGTTTATGAAAAAATAAAACAAGGTATTTGGTCATATAATGGTATTTTTCATTTAATAGACTCGTGGCTTGAGGATACTGATGGACGCAAGGTTTTCAAGTTCAAGTTGGTTGCAGTTGAGGGGGAGGAAGATTTTTCGGTACCAATTCCATCACATTTAAAGTCTCGGAGAATTATACCTACGTGGGTAAAATTAGAGGTTTGGAAACGGGACGGTGGTAAGTGTGCTAGATGCGGTTCAAATGAAAACCTTCATTTTGATCACATCATTCCATGGTCTAAAGGAGGTTCTTCTTCAACTCCAGATAACATCCAATTGCTTTGTGGCAAACACAATTTACAGAAACGTGACAGAATAGAATAGCTGTTAATTTAACCGGTTAGTGCTTGACCGGAAGGAGAAACATCATGTCGGCGGTAGGGGACAACATACGGAGGATACGAGAAGAGATCGCCGAGGCGGCCCTCAAATCTGGGCGTGACCCCTCCGCGGTCAGGCTGATGGCCGTGACCAAGACGGTGGATGATGCCCGGATCCTGGAGGCGATCGAGGCCAGCGTGGATATCATGGGGGAGAATTACGTCCAGGAGGCGAAGCGGAAGATCGAGACGATGGATGTGGATGTCAAGTGGCACATGATCGGTCATCTGCAGTCGAACAAGGCGAAGTACGCGGTCAAACTCTTCGATATGATCCACTCCGTCGACCGGCTGGGCCTGGCGGAGGAGCTTGACAAACGATCCGCTGCCATCGGACGAGTGACGGATATCCTCGTCGAGGTGAATGTAAGCGGCGAGAAGAGCAAGAGCGGCATCCCCGCCGAAGAGGCGCCCGCCCTGGTCAGAAAAATCGCATCCTTCGACAATCTCTCGATCAGGGGCCTCATGACAATGCCTCCCTGGTTCGAAGATCCCGAGCACGCCCGACCCTACTTTGTTGCCCTGCGGGAGCTGCGGGACCGGCTCGTTGCGGAGGAGATCTCGGGCGTCGATCTGTGTGAACTCTCCATGGGGATGTCGGCGGATTACCGGGTTGCCGTGGAGGAGGGCGCGACCATTGTCAGGATCGGGACCGCCATATTCGGTCTGCGGGCTTAGCGAAAAAACTCAATCGTGTTCTTCAGGAGCTTCCTCCTCAGAGGGTGGTCCCTTGTAGATATATCTCTCGAGAAGCCGGTGGTAGGGTGTCCAGTTTGAGTCATTGCTCGGACCGCTCATGAATTCCTCAAAGGCATTTACCTTCGCGTCCAGATCATCCATATAGTTGACGATGAGTGCTTCCACCGTCTTTGGACGTTTGGGGGACCCGAATTCCAGAACTCCGTGATGGCTGAGAAGGATGTGCCGAAGCTCGAGAGCCAGTTGCTTCGGAAAATTTTCGATCTCGGCGATCTTCGCGTCCACGAATTCCACGCCGAGGACGATATGGCCGACCAGACGTCCTTCGTCCGTGTAATCCATCGTGCCGTTGAAGGAAAGCTCGTGGATCTTCCCGATGTCATGGAGGATCCCCCCCGCCATGACGAGATCCCGATTCACGTTACTGTAATGCTGCGTCGCCAGATCGAGGAGACGCGCCACGGAGAGAGTGTGTTCAAGAAGCCCGCCGATGTAGGCGTGATGAAAGCCTTTGGCCGCGGGTGCTTTTCGGAAGGCGTCCGCCGTCCGTTCATCACTGAATATCAGGTTGAGGAGGGTCTTGAGGTGGGGGTTTTGCACCGTGTCTATGATCTTTGTGAGTGCCTCGAACATTTCGTTGATGTCCGACGCGGAGGACGGCAGATAATCGGCAGGGGTGATTACCGGGTCATCGGCGAGAGAGATCTCTGATATGGACAGCTGGACGACATTCCGAAAGCTTACAGCCTGGGACTGGATATGGATAATATCTCCCGCCCGGAAGATTTCGTTCATCTCGGCCGCCCGGTCCCACACCCTCCCCTCAACCTCGCCCGTCTTGTCTCTGAGCTTCAGATTCAGATAGGGGTTTCCCTTCTGGGAGATGGCCATATTCTTTTCCGTGACGAGAAACAGGTCCTGGACCCGGTCTCCCGCCCGTATATCCTTCACATATATCTCTTTGTTCAAAATCGTATCCGCCTTTCATTGGAATATACCTTGAATGTCTCCTGTCTCACGTGGCCGATGAGAGTTATACCCGCCTCACGCACAATATCGACGGCCTCGGATGTGGGGACCGAATGGGAAATCACGATGGGGATGCCCAGTGTCCACGCTTTCTCGGCGATCTCCGACGAAACCCTTCCCGTCTTGACGATGATCTTGTCCGAACAGTCGATACCGGCGAGCAGGGCGTACCCGCCGAGCATGTCGATGGTGTTGTGCCGCCCGATGTCGTCCCTGGAGACGATGATCTTTTCCGTATCGGCGAGGGCCGAACAATGGGTGCCGTGCGTCTCCCTGTGGAGAGAAGACGAGGACAGCAGCTCTTCCATGAATTCGAGAGCCTTATGCGCGGATATGGATATATCCGATGTGATCGGAGCTTTTCTCTTAGCCGATCCCCGTGCCTT
>CAZAST010000077.1:230-9432 GCA_964487805.1 uncultured Syntrophaceae bacterium | reverse complement strand
CCCGTCGGGGCCTGGAGGCTGAGGGCGTACTGGATGCCGGCGCTCACGGTGGGCCACATGTGACGGAGGAATGCACGGTCGTTTGTGAGAAGAAAGTGATGGAAAACCCCGACGGCAATGTAGGTGGAGAAGTTGGCATCTTTTCTTCTGTCATCGGGAACGCCGTCGCGCAGCGCCGCGTACCAGCTCCCGTCTTCAAGCTGCGCGGCCTTCATCCATTCGTAGGCACGCCGTGCCTCATCGATGTACCCGGCGACACCGAGCCCCATGGCGCTCTCGATGTGGTCCCACGGGTCCGTCTTTCCCCCTTCCGACCATGGAATCTCTCCGTTTTCCTTCTGCAGGGCCGCGATAAATGCCCCCATCTCTTCACAATTGATAAATTCGCCCACGATGCTTCTGGAAAGGTTCAGCTCCATATCGATTATCCTTTTCTCAGGTAAAAAACGATGCTCTTGGCCATGATCGGATTCAAGAGTTTGTCGAGCAACCGGGTAAGCGGAGGCCGCTTTATAATGTCCCACTCAAGAAATCTTCTGTACAGATTCACCAGCGGGGACCTCTCATTCTTGTGACCCACGATGCACTTCAGCCACCAGTACGGAACGTGCAGAGAATGCTTGTAACGAATGCGCCAGCAGTGTGTTCCCGCGTTCTCTAGCAGTGTGAGCAGTTCTTTCTTTGTGTAAATCCGTATGTGTCCCCCCGGTTCGTGATGGTATGCCGATGAAAGAAACCAGCATACGCGCTCCGGGAGGAACCGCGGCACGCTGACCACCATAACTCCCTCCCGTTTCAGGACCCGAACCAGTTCGGAGACAGCGGCCCTGTTTTCGGGGATATGCTCCAGGACCTCCGAGCAGATAACAACATCGAAGTCCTCGTCCCTGAAAGGCAAACGGGTGACATCAGCCTGCGATATCATCCATGCCCCGCCGGTCAAGGCTTCCATGCTTCCCAGGGTAAAGGCGGCCGTGCGCAGGTCACTCCCGTTCAGATCGACGCCGACCACATCCGCCCCCAGAGTCCTGAATATCTCGCAGGCGTGGCGGCCCGTTCCGCATCCGGCATCAAGGACCCGATCCCCGGATTGTATCCCCAGCAATTCAAAATCAGCGGTGAGCATCGATGGCTTCCCGATACACGTCCACGGTCTTCTCGGCCGCGTGCCGCCACGTAAAGGAATCCTTCACGCGCCTGAGTCCCGCCTTGCCCAGCAGACGGCGGCGATCCGGGTTATCCATAAGAGCGACAATCGCCTTCTCCAGCGCTCCGCTGTCGGCAGGCGGCACGAGAATACCAGCGTCCCCCACCACCTCCGGCAGAGCGCCCCCCGTAGTGCTGATCACCGGAACGCCGCAGGCCATAGCCTCCCCGGCCGGCATCCCGAACCCCTCGTACAGGGATGGAATGACAGCCATGGTTGCCCTGGCGTAGTAGGAGGCGAACTCCTCGTACTCGATGCGCCCCGTGAATCTCACACAGTCGCCGATGCCCAGTTGTTTTACGAGCCCCTCTATGACGCCGTTCTTTTTCGGAGTTCCTATCACGGTCAGCCCTATCTTCCTCTTTTTACGGATCGATGCGACGGCCTCGAGGAGATACCGGAGCCCCTTGAGGGGAGTGTCCGCGCTGTTGGTCACCAGCACCTGATCATCTGAACGGTTGACATGGGGCAGGGGATAGAAAAAATCCGTATTGATCCCGTTGGGAACAACCCGGAATCTGCGGATGGAGGTCCTGAAGTCTCTGCTGATGTCTCTCTTCGAGCACTCCGAAACGGTAATGATATGGGAAAGACGACGCGAAACCCGTTTTTGCATGCCGAGAAAGGAATACCACCTCCACGTCTGAATTTTCTTTATCAGCGAAGGGGAGGATTTGATATCCGTGTCCCGGTCGACGGTGATCGGGTGATGGATGGTCGCCACCGTGGGAAAACCGAGCCGGGGAAGCCCCAGTATCCCGTAGGAGAGACACTGGTTATCATGCACGATATCGTAGCGGGGCCGCTGCCTTCTGAAGTGATTGTACGTTCTCACCCCGAATGTAAAGGGTTCCGGAAAACCTCCCGATGAAACATCGAGAAATTCATACAGGTTGATAGGCGATTTGAATACATCCCCCGGACTCGCGGGCTTGAAGAGGTGATCGGGATTATACAGGTCGAGATTCGGCAATCTGCAAAGTCCGACTCCCTCGACCAGTTCAGGGTAAGGGGGACCTGATACGACATCCACGCTATGTCCCAGTTCCGCCAGAGCTCTGCTGAGATATTTGATATATACCCCCTGCCCCCCGCATGTGGGGTTCCCCCGGTAGGTGAGAAGGCATATCCTCAAAGGATCAGAATGGTTTGGTGACCTGGATGCTATACGCTCCATCATGCACGGATACCCTGCTATTCCCCGAGAATTGAACAAATAACGGACTGATTTTAGGGTTAGAGGGAATTTCCTACCAGAATTATGACCGGAGGTCAACAAACAGAAACCGTTAAGATACAGAAAACAGGCTTTTTTGATGATGAATACCGTTCATGATAACACAATTGCTCCGGATTGCAGTGACTCTCCGCCGAACAGATACCGTTAGATCCTCGTCGCGATGACAGCCGCTCCTATCGCACCGTTCACCTGTGCGAATTGAGAAACTTCGATTGATACACCGAGCGCCCTCTCCAGAGCACGGACCACCCCGATGTTCCGGGCGACGCCTCCGGTCATCATGACGGGCTCCCGCACCCCCATCCTCCGCGCCATGGATGATATGCGGGAAGCCACGGATTCATGAATTCCGGCGATGATATCCTCGCGGCCCTCCCCTTTTGCGATCAGTGAGATCACCTCCGATTCGGCGAAGACTGTGCAGATGCTGCTTATCTTTGACGGGCTCTGAGACCGCAGAGACAAGGGCCCGAAATCGTCCAGATCGGATTCCATCGCCCGTGCCATCACCTCGAGAAATCGACCGGTGCCGGCCGCACACTTGTCGTTCATGGCGAAGTCTTTCACCGTACCGTCAGGATTGACCGCCAGCACCTTGCTGTCCTGCCCGCCCACATCGATGACGGTCCGGACATCGGGATTCAGGTAATAGGCCCCGGCGCCGTGGCAGATGATCTCAGTAACAGCCTTGTCGGCAAATACCACACTGTTTCTCCCGTATCCTGTGGATACGATCCTCTCGATCGTCGGCTCCTCTATCCCCAGTTCCCTGAGAAGGGTCTCATAAATGCTCGTTCCCGCCTCCTGGGCGTTGTATCCGGTAAAGGCCACCTTCGACCCCAGTATCCTGCCGTCCGACAGGATAGCCGCCTTTGCGGTGATCGATCCGATATCTATCCCCACTGTAATCATAATCTGCTTCTTTGAATTCCCGCTGAAGTTATCTTTTTTTCTGGCTGATCATTTCCATAAAGGCGTCTATCCGTGTCTCCGTCTGGCTCTCGGAGAAGGACCTTTCGTCCACCATGTGAGATTCGATAGTGACGGAGGGGATTCCCCGCTCCCGTTGAACAGCCCTCTGTATGTCATACTGACCGAGCGAATAGGGCTTGCAGCTCCGGTTGGAGTGCATAACAAAGCCATCCACGTCATACTTGTCCACCATTCCGAGGACTGCCTTGATCATCTCATCAACGCCGATGTTAAGATATGATCTGGTATACCCTTCGGCCATAGAATCGAGAAAATTGTTCTCATCCATATATTTCAGGCTCATACACCACGCGGTGGTATACGTGTCCGCCACAAGACAGGCGTCATGGGTCGCGAACTTCTCGGACAGCCACCTCATCCGGTACCAGATCGGCAGGTTGTCCCACAACAATCGGTATTTCTCGTTCGGAATCGCGCTTATTCCATCGGCGACGCGCTGCTCCATCTCCGCCAGGAGCGACCGGTAATAATCCACGGTCACCGGTGTTCCCCGCAGGGTAACAATAAGTGCGAGATAAAAGAACGCATCGAAACAGGTCATGGGAGATGGTCTGTGCATTGTGGTGTCGAGAACTGCCTGCCACAGACGTTGTCCCTCTATTGAAAGTCTCCCCACTTCCTTCATCCGATCATAGTCAAACCTCATTTTTGTTGCCTCTTCGAGGAAGGCGATATACTCCATGATTTGTCGCCGGACGTATTTCTTCGCCTCATCGGCGTACCCGGTGTGGCAGAAAGGAGTATCGAGGATAAAGAGAGGAACATCGTAATGCCGTGCCTGCACCTCGTACCACTTGAGGACTGTTCCGCATATGTTGTTGCAGCACACCAGCATGTCGGGTCTCGGCAATCCCCCGATGGGCCCTCCATCAATCATGGAAGAGGCAATATCCGCTCGCGCGTAAGAGCACAAATCACTGCTGTACCCCATCGCCTCCGCCCGGGCGCACAGATCCGCACCCATCTTCGACGCTCCGATCATGGCTCCGTAATTTTCGGGATAGACGGGAATGATATCCATCGCTATGAGCGGTTCCACCGGCCCCCCGCTGGTGATCCACGCTACCTTTTTCCCCGTCTGCCCGGCCGTTTTTGCATCGATATAATAGCCGGTCATGATTTCTTTCATTTTCCCGACCGACTCCATCTTCCGGCTCTTCTTCCCCGTTTCCGTCATCTTGTTACCCGTGCCTCGTGAACATCATCACACCATGTGAATGAATGTTTCGAATCTGGTCAGCAGTTGTCCCTCGGACGGCAGCTGATCTTCAATCTCCAGCAGCATGCTGGGAATACCTTCACTGTCCAGGATACTTTTCAAATAAGGATAGTCGAAGTCGTGGGGATCGCAGAATTTCATGAGGAGAAAGACAACGCCGTCGGCCCGATGTTCCCTGGCCAGAGCAAGGAGCCGTTCACCCCGGATCGTGTTCGAGAGGTGTTTCGCGGGGCATATGGCTCGTTCGATACATCGGTTGGCAATCGCCGCGACAGGATCTCCCCCCGTCCTGATGATTCCGTCAAAATACCGCGAACCGGTGCACAGATCATCCCATATAACGGCGCCTCCCGCCTTCTCGAAAATGCTGTACAGCGCGGGCTGATCACAGATACTGCCGCTCAGGATGATTCTTTTCTTTCCTGAATCCTCCACAGGTTCTGTCTCCTGGAGCATTTCTATCAGGGCGGGAAGTCTTTCAGCCACATATTCCCTGTCCATGATCATGGATCCTCTGACGATCGCATACATATCCTCACCCCTCAGTATTTCCGGGCGGGTAGACCGGAGTTCGTACAGTGTGCCGAGGCAGCCGCGGATACGATTGTAGGTTTCGATGGCCCGCGAAAGGGCATCATCAGATATCTTGAGTTTCAGGTTCCCTTCGAGATCGCGTTTGAACCTTCGGAGGACATCTTCCATGTATTGCCGCGCGCTTTCGGTGTCCAGTTTTACCGGAAGAACGACATCAGCGAAAAAGGGGAATCGGGTATTGAGACGCCAGATATCGGAGAGGCGCTGGATCGTGTCGCAGGTATGGGGGAACACCGCGCCATCCAGAAAATCGAGCCTGCCCGCGAGTGCGTCTTCGAGGACGCCCCGGGCGAGAGAACAGGTGTAGGACTGAAGGTGCGCATCGGCCAGAGTGACCGTCCCCTTCGTGCCGAACAGTCTCAGAGGATGCAGTCCCGCCGCAAAGATAATTTCTTCGGGGGTATAGGAACACAGATACCCTATAATCCGCTTGCCTCTTCCCTTCAGCTTGCGGATATACTGTTCAGTATCCAGCGCCGCTTCATAAAAATCATGCAACAGATCCATACGCGTTTCCCCCTTTCGGCGCAGGCGCACCCTCCCGGAGCATCAAGCGATGATGAATTGGTAGCATACCACACCGTATCTGTCACCTTTTTTTGTGAAGGTTCTTATACATAAAGGTAAAAGCAACCGATGGAAAAAATACAGGAAATCAGTGCGACACAAAAAGGTCGTTGCCTGACCCATCGAAGCCGTCTCTGCGATTCATTTTCCCCGGTGTTACCCTCGGCTTTCATTCCGGTGTGCCGCCAATCAAGCATACGGGGGAAACAGGGAACGGTATGTTCGCCTTTTACGGCAGGCGCTTTGCGTGCCCCTTATTCAAAACATGACGTAAGGCCTATGAATTTTTTAAAAAGTATGGTAGTTGCCGCCCGTAGGGGGATTAATTGAAACTCGAACCACACATGAGGAGGTTACCTCAATGAAAGAAAAAAAATACGCGCCTGGACAGTTTTGCGTCGCCATCGAATGTCCCCGCCACAAAGCACTGGAAGGCCTCAATGGCGAATCCTATTTGAAGAAAAAAAGAGAACATTGCAAAGAATGCTGTGCCTGGAAGTTTTTCATCTGGATGCAGGCTCACAACTGGAAAATCATTCAGACCGCTCCGGAATTAACAGCCAGGGAACTTGCAGCACACATCAGGGGAATTAATAAGGACTTGGCGAACGATCTGACGATCGACGAGATTTTGAGTCTTTAGTTACATGATGGTGGAAAGGATCGATTGACTCTGATCACTGATCACAATTATTGAAAAGGGATTCTCCAAGCAGAGAGCCATGGCCTGTGGCCATGGCTCTCTGCCCAGTGATGCTGTTACCATAAAAGAACGACTTATCGTCCTATGACATATCGATAAGGATCAACCTCTTCTCTCAAAATACGCAGCTCTTCTTCCGTGGGTGCTTTGGTCCCCGTAACTTTATCAGCAACGAGAAGTTCAAACCCGCAGTTCTCCTGAACATCACCCTCCGAATATCCGGGGTTAACCGAAATGATCCTCATCCGTTTCGACTCTGGCTCAAAGTCCATAACCGCCATGTTGGTGATGATCCGGTAGGGGCCGGCCCCAATGGGAAGCCCGGACTTTTGCCTCGAATCTCCACCTTCGAGCCATCCCGGCGTGGTAATATATGAGCATCGTTCCACAAATCGTTTGTTGTCTTGCGGCGTCATCACCATCATCCGCCATGCAAAGGAACCGAAATCGTTTGCGCCGCCGCTTCCGGGGAATCTGACCTTCGGTTTTTGATGATCGTCGCCGATCCGGGTTGAATTGAGATTTCCATACATGTCGATCTCGGCGCCGCCGAGGAAGGTGTAATCCAGCATACCCCTGCAGGCCGTTTCCATAATATCGCACATTCCGCTCGCCATGACGGCCTTCCACGTTGTCCGCGAATCGCCCACTGATATGGGCATCTCAGGAAGCAGAGGGGCCACGCCGCCTGCTTCGAACATGATGAGCAGATTGGGAGAATTTGTTTTCTGAGCAAGCATTGCCGCCGCGCACGGCGCCCCGGTTCCGACGCCGACGGACACACCGTCCTCCAGTTCACGCGCGGCCACACATATCATTAACTCCATCGCATTATAATCAGCCATTGGCTATGAAGCCTCCTTTCCACATTTACTTTGCATTCTTCAGGACCAACAGTTCCTGGTGCCGCAATTCCCACATCTTTTCCATCCCGCCGTTGGCTCGCAGGTAATCAAAGTGACTTGTGCAGCCGTAAATATTTTTATCGAGGAATTCTTTAAATGCGGCGGGATCCTTTTCCACAGAGAGCCATTCTCTGAGATGCTCCTCATCTGAGAAGTATTCTCCATACATATTACCCGGGTAACTTCCGTACGGCACCTCGCATACCGCATCCACCAGGTAATAGGGAATGACCGTATAGGTGGGCTCCTGTCGAATCTCCTCATTCTGAATAATGCGCTCGGCAGTGATGATGAGACGCTTTGCCGCCCGGGCAAGATCAAGGTCAGAGATGCTGATCCCCCTGACCCGGCAGTTTCCGTACACATCCGCTTCATGAACATGGATGGCGGCCACATCGGGGTACAAAGCCGGTACGGCGGCATATTTTACTCCCGTATAGGGACATTCGATCATTTTCGCCCCGCTGTAGGTGAAGGTGTCCGTCCCCATCATATTGCGGATCGGCAGAAATGAAACGCCCATGGCCGCCGCTTTCAGGCGGGCTGACAGGGTATAGTTCGTCCACTCACAAACTTCGACTTCGCCGCTTTGCATATACTTGCGCGCATTCGGAGACAGACCCCGCGCTTCCAGCCCGATAATATATGCGATATCCAGTTTATTGAACACCTTCCCGGCGCAGAGAATCTGAAAATCATGGGTAGAGGTATGACCGGCAAATCCCATATTCTTTCTTCCCTGCCTGACGAGCTCGTGGCAGACGGCTGTCGGAATCCTGTTGGCGCCGAACCCGCCGATGGTGAGATAATCTCCGTCATGGCAGAACTTTTCGACCGCCTCTTTGGGAGACATCAATTTGTTCTCCATCTTACGGGACTTCGTTCTGAAGAATGCCCGTGCCGTATCCGCGTCGGGATTCGTAAAGATCTTACCGACCCCTTGCTTGATAATATCCACTCTCTCTTACCTCCTTTGCCTCGTTTTCATGAAAGTAAATCAATTCCTAAAGAATGAGCGCGCCAACCAGTGGTGTGGAGTACGTGAAATGATAATGCCACCAGCATCCTTCATAGGCACTCGTGAAACTGGGGCTTCATATCGGAGCAAAAACAGATGGGTACTCACATGCGCTGTATAGCGCATCTCTATACACAAAAGGAGCCGTTCGAGTAAAGAAATTTTTTATGACCGAGCTTCGCCGAAAGAAATCAAATGTCTTGACGAACGCCAGGAGGTGGTTTATCGTTTTCGCGTTGGATCGGTGTCTGAAGTGCCCACGAGATGCCGTGATGGGTACTAACCACCCTTAATCCCCGGGACTTTATATGGAAAGGAAATCGATATGGCACGATCGGGATTATGCTTTGTGAGCGCTCGCGAGATGGCTCGCATGATTCGAAAGAAAGAGATATCCGCGCGGGAGTGCATGGAAGCACATCTGCAACAAATTGAAAAGGTCAATCCCCGCGTGAATGCCATCGTCACCATGGTCACGCCGGAACAGGCACTGGACGCGGCAACGAAGGCCGATACCCTTCTCGCGAGAGGGGAAGAGCCGGGACCGCTCCACGGACTCCCCGTCGCGCACAAGGATCTGGTCCTGACAAGGGGCATACGGACAACCTTCGGCTCCCGGGTCTTCAAAGATTTTGTCCCCGGAGAAGACGACCTCATCGTCGAACGCTTCAGGAATGCCGGCGCCATAACGATCGGAAAGACCAATACGCCTGAGTTCGGAGCGGGGTCCCAGACCTTCAACGAGGTTTTTGGAGA
>CAZAST010000077.1:0-220 GCA_964487805.1 uncultured Syntrophaceae bacterium | reverse complement strand
TCCGTACGACAGGTCAAAAACCTGTGGTGGAAGCAGCGGCGGCGCCGCCGTTGCCCTGGCCTGTGGCATGCTGCCCATAGCCGACGGCAGTGACCTTGGAGGGTCACTCCGTAACCCTGCCAGTTTTTGCAATGTCGTGGGATTCAGACCTTCTCCGGGCAGGGTTCCCTCCTGGCCCAGACAGGCCGCCTGGTTTTCTCTCGCCGTTCAGGGCCCCATG
>CAZAST010000076.1:0-9550 GCA_964487805.1 uncultured Syntrophaceae bacterium | reverse complement strand
AAGATATTACTGGTACATTATATATTAGTTCTGATGACATGGCCTTTTTAAACCTGATGCGTGTGGCAGGATTTTCTGTTCCGTTCATGGGTATTTTCACGTGGAGTGGGGAGACAACATGATTGGACAACTGGTTGTTGAGGGGTTGGCGATAGGCGCCTGTTACGGTCTCCTGGCAATAGCCGTGGTCATTATATACAAGACGTCCGAGGTGGTAAACTTCGCGCAGGGGGAAATGGCGATGTTTTCCACCTTTGTGGCCTACCACATCCTGCTTCATTATCATTATCCCTTCTGGCTGGCTTTTATCATCACCATGGCCTTCGCTATCCTGCTCGGCGTGGCTATCGAATTTGTTTTTCTTCGGCCCGCCAAGGAGCCCACCGCACTCGGGCTTATTGTACTTACCCTAGGAGCGGAAATGCTCCTCATGGGGTTGGCAGGGTGGAAATGGGGGGCTGAGCAGAAGTATTTTGAAATCCCCATGGCTTATGATGTCACCCACGAACCCATCAAGGGGATTATCATAAGCGACTGGGCGATCGGCGTCTTTGTGGTGGCCGCCGTCCTCATGACGCTCCTCTATCTTTTTTTCAGATATACCCGCATGGGCGTGGCAATGAAGGCCACGCAGCAGAATAAAAACGCCGCCAAGATCATGGGTGTCCGTGTGGAACGGATGTTTTCCCTTGCCTGGGGCTTGAGTTCTCTGATGGGGGCCGTGGCTGCCATGTTTTTCGCCTCGCGGGCGACACTGGATACGAACTTCATGATGGAACCTTTTCTCAGAGCCTTCGCGGCGGCGGTGCTGGGAGGGCTGATGAGCATCCCCGGCGTCCTCATCGGAGGTGAACTGCTCGGTTTGATAGAAAATTTCTTCGGATACGTCTGGCCGGAATGGAAACCGATTGTCGCGTTCCTCGTGATCGTCATTGTTTTGTGTGTCCGCCCCAGCGGTCTGTTCGCGAAGCATTACGTAAAAAAGGTATAGCGACTGTTCGCTGCCGCCGTGCAAGCCGGTGGCCGGTCCACCCCTTCGCCACAGCAGTGTCGGGGGCAATGGATTCTGTTCTTTGAAGACCTCACACGGAGTCGAGAATGGAGCGAAAGAGTTATGCAACCGGGTTGTTAAGGACCCGTGAGTACGGAGTCGCTAGCGTTCTCTTTCATGTGCCGCTTTACTGATACATATGAACGGTATAGGGTGGAGCCTCGGGTCTCACCCGTCAGAATGCTGTATTGTTTCGGTTACAAGGGAAAGCGGGATCCAATATCGGAACTCAGAAGAGATAACAGGAGGGAAACATGAAGATCGCAAAAACAGTGTGTACAGTTTTGGTGGTGGTTGTTTGTATCGTTGTGGCAGCGCAGGACAGCTTCGCCAGCCGGTCCGGGTTTGATGGCAAAGAAATTAGAATCGCGCAGTGGGGACCACAGACGGGACCGGCGGCGCCGTGGGGTTCGGTAGCCAGGGGAAGCGCTATCCTCTTTAACCTTATCAATGAGGAGGGGGGTATCCACGGAAGAAAGATCAAATATTTTGTCCGGGATGACCAATACAATCCTGCGCAGACAAAGGCGATAGCAAAAGAACTGGTGGAACGGCAGGGCGTCTTCGCTTTCGTGGGGGGGGTCGGGGCTGCTTGCGGCATGGCGGTCAAAGATTACCTCGCGCAGAACAAGGTTATCTGGTGCGGCCCATCCACGGCGATTGTGGAATATGTGTTTCCACCTCAGGAATACCTCTTTGGCGTATACCCCCTTTATGAGGATGAAGCGAGCGTTCTCACAAAATACCTTGTTGAGAAAAAGGGATTCAAGAAGATCGGCTTCTTCTATCAGAATGACTCGTACGGCAAGAACGGTCTGGCGGGATGTAAGCAGCGGCTCGCCACCTACGGGATGGAACTGGTCGAAGAAATCCCCGTTGAACCTGCGGAAAAGGATCTCGCCTCACAGATGCTGAAGTTCAAAAACTCAGGCGCCGAGACCGTTATCATGTGGGTCAATCCTACTACAGCCGTTATCGCGTTGAAGACCTGCGCCACCATCGGGTATAAGCCGCAGTGGGTATCTTCCAATACCCTTTCGGATTATCCGCTCATGTACAAGATATCAGGCGGACTGTTTGAAGGTGTCATTACCGGGGCGTTCGCTCATGCTCCCGATTCGAGGAATCCCCTGATGGTCAAATATCGCGAAGCGGCGAAACGAATGGCTCCCGACGAGAGATGGGGAACCTTTTTCCTTGCGGGCATCCTGTTTGCGGAACCCCTTGTCGAAGCTTTGAAGAAGGCGGGGCCGAACCTCAGCACGGAGGGCTGCCTGAAGGCGCTGAATTCCATAAAGAATTTCCAGGGCATCGGACCTGAAATCAATTTCAGTAAGAGCGTCCATCAGGGAACAGACTCCATTCAGATCCAGCAGTGCGGGCCGGGTGCGTCCTACATCCTGCTGCAGGACTGGACCTCCAATGACCTGGCAACATGGAAAAAGAAATAGCGAGTCATGGCCTGTTCAAGATGATCACTGGGCGGGGCCGCGTGAAAACAAACGCGCGGTCTTCGCCCGATCATGGAGGTCGATTTTCGCACTATCACAAATCTGGAACATGAGGATCAATCACAGTGTCTCTCTTCAAGATTGAAAATCTCAGCATACAGTTTGGCGGCCTGAAGGCGTTGAATAACGTGAGTTTTGAGGTTGAGGAAAACTCCATATTCTCAATCATCGGCCCCAACGGGTCGGGTAAAACCACCATTTTTAACCTGATAAACGGCATCTATAAGCCGGATTCGGGGAGGATTCTCATCAACGGAGAAGATCTGGTGGGATGCCGGCCGGACCGGGTGGCCAAGAAGGGGATAGCGCGCACCTTCCAGAATATAGAGCTCTTCACAAATGCCACCGTCATGGACAACCTGATGTTGGGACGCCACATTCACATGAAGACTGGCGTCTGGAGCGGGGTGACCGCCACCCTCTTCGGCCGGAGATCTCGTGCGGCAAAAGAAGAAGTCAAAAACAGGGAGTTTGTGGAGCGGATCGTCGATTTTCTCGACCTCCAGTCCGTGCGGGACAAATTCGTGGCAAACCTCGCCTACGGGAAGAGAAAGCTGGTGGAACTGGGAAGGGCTCTCGCCCTGGAACCGACCGTGCTTCTCCTGGACGAACCATCGGCCGGGATGAATACGGAAGAGAAGGAAGATCTTAACATATGGATTAAGGATATCCAGGAGCTATACAAGACAACCATTTTGTTGATCGAGCACGACATGAATATGATTATGGGTATTTCCGACCGGATCCTTGCGATCAACCAGGGAGAGATGATCGTGGAGGGGGTTCCCCACGAAGTCCAGCGCCATCCCGAAGTAATCAAGGCCTACCTCGGGGAGGAATGATCATGCTGCAGATAAAGAACATCGAGACATGGTACGATCTCATACGGGCGCTTCACGGGATATCCTTCGAGGTACGGGAGGGTCAGATCGTGGCGCTCCTTGGTTCCAACGGGGCCGGAAAGACAACGACATTGAAGAGCATTATGCAGATACTCGAAGATGACGACCAGCCCGAAAAAGGGTCCATCGAGTTTCTGGGCAAGCGGATCGACACGAAGGATACCGAAGAGATTGTCAGGATGGGAATCAGCTATGTGCCGGAGGGTCGTGAAGTATTTCCGGAGCTGACCGTCCTCGAGAATATCCAGATGGGGGCCTATACGCGCAGGGACAAGGAAGGCATCAAGAATGACATGGAAATGGTATTCCGTCACTTCCCCATCCTCAGAGAGAGGAAGGGGCAGGATGCGGGGTATTTGAGTGGAGGCGAACAGCAGATGCTGGCGATCGGGAGGGCTCTCATGAGCCGGCCGAAGCTCCTCATGCTTGACGAGCCCTCGCTGGGATTGTCTCCCCTTCTGACGAAACAGATATTTAATATCATACGAGATATCAACCAGGAAGGGGTTACTGTTCTTCTTGTCGAGCAGAATGTCAATATGGCTCTCAAGTATGCCGATTTCGCCCTGCTCATGGAAAATGGGCGGATCGTGCGGGCCGACACACCGGAGGCGCTGCTCGAAGACGAGGATGTCAAGAGATTCTATCTCGGGATTGATACCGACGAGGAACGGGATGCCGATGGATACCGGAAGGCCAAATCATCGAAGCGATATCGGAGAAAAGTCAGATTCCGCTGAATATGTAACCCGTATGGAGAGGGAATCCCATGCACGCAGACACCCTGCCTAAGGCCCTTGTTGCCATGACCGGCAGACAGCCGGACCGGATCGCTTTGAGGATGAAAGAATTCGGGATCTGGCGGGATATTACCTGGAGACAGTATCTGGATAATGTTACCTGCGCGGCGCTGGGTCTCTATCGTATCGGAGTGAGGCGGGGCGAACACGTTGCCATTATCGGCGAGAACAAGCCGGAGTGGCTCTATTCGGCTTTCGGGACCATGTCCGTCGGCGCCACCTTTGTCGGGGTCTACACTACCAATCCCGCCAAGGAATGCGAATATGTGGTCGGCCATTCGGATTCGGTCGTCTTCATCTGCGAGGATGAGGAGCAGTTGAACAAGGCGCTGATCTTCCGGAAAAACACGCCCCAACTGCGCAAGCTCATCGTGTGGGATATGGAGGGGCTCCGGGACCTTGATGATCCGATGGTGATGAGTTTCGACGAGCTGCTGGCAATCGGGCGCGAAGTCGCAGCGGAGGATCCCGCCCTGTTCGAGAGCCTTGTGAAGGACGGAAAACCTGAGGATATAGCGGGAATCATCTACACCTCGGGGACGACGGGTCCGCCGAAGGGAGCCACGCTCAGCCACGAGGGGTATTTGTGGGTGGGGGAGCAGGCGCAAAAGGTGACCAAATCCACCCGGGACGACGAATCCATATCGTTTCTTCCTCTCAACCACGTTTATGAACAGATCTTCGACATGATGATGCATATGACGGTGGGTCATACGGTCAATTTCACCGAAAACACGGATACGGTCATGAACGATCTGATCGATGTGTCCCCCACCATCTTTCACGCGGTCCCCCGCATCTGGGAGAAATATTACTCAGCCATCGTTTTGAAAATGGCCGACGCCACCTGGTTTAAAAGAACGGCCTACGGACTGGCGGTAAAGATAGGGGCACGCTACAATAACATGCGGCTTGCCGGACAGAGGGTGCCGCTGACGTTGTATATCGCCTATCAACTCGCTTATTTCTGTGTCTTCTGGAAACTGAAAGAACGGCTCGGTTTTGACCGGACCCGTATCGGTTTTTCCGGGGCCGCGCCGATCTCCCACGATATACTCAAATTTTTCCAGAGCATCGGTATCCCGATCCGTGAGGGGTACGGCATGACGGAGACGTCGGGCGTGACCCATATGTCGGACGAATTCAACTTCAAACTGGGGACGGTGGGGCGGGCGCTCCCCGGATGCGAGGTAAAGATCGGAGACGGTGGGGAGATTATCGTCAGGCACAAGGGGATCTTCAAGGGCTATTACAAGGACGAGGCGAGCACGAAGGAGGCCTTGGTCGACGGATGGATGCATACGGGCGACGTGGGAGAGATCGATGAGGAGGGGTATCTCAAGATAACGGATCGGCTTAAAGATCTCATCATCACCGCCGGGGGAAAAAATATCGCGCCCCAGTACATAGAAAATCAGCTGAAGTTTTCTCCCTACATCAACGACGCGGTCGTGATCGGAGATAAGAGGAAATACCTGACGGCCATCATCGTTATAGATGAGGAGAATGTCGTAAAATTCGCTCAGGACGCGAAAATCCAGTTCACCACATTCGCGACCCTCACGAGGGCATCGGAGGTCATCGATCTCATACAGGAGGAGATTAACAAGGTAAACCGGCAGATGGCCCGTGTTGAAAATATCAGAAAATTCAAGATCCTCGATAAAAAGCTCTATACCGAAGACGGTGAGGTAACCCCCACCATGAAGGTCAAGCGCAAATCGATCAATGAGCAGTTTGCCGATCTGATCGAATCAATGTATCGGGACTGACGGTCTACAGATCCTCCGTAGCAAAGGAGATCACGTCGTCAATCGAGGCTTTATCCGCGAAGATCATTGCCAGCCGGTCCACCCCCAGAGCAATCCCTGAAGACTCGGGCATGGCGGGGAGGGCATGCAAAAACTTTTCGGGCATGGGGTAGGGGATCTTCCCCGATGTACGGCGGAGCGTCACTTCTCTTTCGAAGCGCTCCCTCTGTTCCACCGCATCAGTCAACTCCGAAAATGCGTTTGCCAGTTCGAGTCCCCCCATGTAGAGTTCGAAACGCTCCGCTACCGTCGTATCCGTCTGTTTCGCTCGAGCGAGCGCCCCGAGTGCAACCGGATAATCGTACAGGAAGACGGGCCCCTCTCTTCCAATATTCGGCTCTACCGCGTCGATCATAATCTCATCGAAGCAATCCCGCTCCAGAGCATCTTCCGGCGAGAGGGGTGCGTGGCGTCTGAAGGCCTCCCGGAGGGAAAGCCGTTCCCAGGGACGGCGCAGGGCGATTTTTCTCCCGCCATAGGTAATATCCCCTCTGTGCCCGAGGCTGTGAGCGACGGAGAGAATCAGTTCCTCGCACACCTCCATCATGCGCCAATAATCGATCCCGCTCTCGTACCACTCAAGAAGGGTGAATTCCGTCATATGGCGGGAGCCTCTTTCCGCTCCACGAAAGCATCTGGTAATCTGGAATATGCTGGGATACCCGGCGGCCAGAAGACGCTTCATGCAGAGTTCGGGAGAGGTGTGGAGAAACCAGCCATCCGAAGGGATGGCGTCGATATGCGCCTCAGGGGCGGGGCCGGGGATCCGTATGGGCGTTTCCACCTCGAGGAAATTTTTCCCCATGAAAAACCCGCGTATCGCCTGGATCATGGCGGCACGGATGTGGAGGGCCTCCTTCTTTTTGGCAAGCCTCCAGTCAGCTTCCATCATTCCTTGACACGGGTCAGATATTCGCCGGTACGTGTGTCAATGCGGATCTTTTCCCCTTCTTCGATGAAGGGAGGTGCCTGGAGCGAGTAACCCGTCTCCACAACGATCGGCTTGGACTTCCCCGTGACCGAATCCCCCTTTGACCAAGGTTCGGCAACCGTGACGGTCAGATCGACAAAATTGGGAGGGGTTACTCCGATCGGTTCTTCTCCAAAGAAAAGAATCTCGACATCCAGATTGTCGGACAGGAAGTTTGTCGAGTCCCCCACCTGATCTCCAGAAAGGTAGACCTGTTCGTACGTTTCTGTATCCATGAAGCAGTATTTCCCGTCCTCTTCGTAAAGGTACTGCATCTTCTTTTCCTTGAGATCGGCGGGCTCGAAAGTGTCGACCGACCGGTATGTACGCTCGAACTGCGTTCCGTTGATCATGTTCTTGAGCTTGCACCGGTAGAGCGCCTGCCCTTTCCCCGGTTTCGTAAAGGAGAAATCAACGATCACATATGGGGCTCCGTCTATCTGTATCTTCAGGTTCTTCCTCAGATCACTTGCGTTATACATACACTGCTCCTGTGTGCCCAGGTTTTGAAAGAATTTGCACTTCTAATCTATTTGCGGAAATATGTCAAAGGATTGTTGCGCGTAATGGACGAGCTAACCGCCTGTTTCCCCCTTCTTTGGCCATAGGTGAACCCGGCCGTCACCTGTTATGATGTTTACACGGGGCCCACGTTTCCCGCTGACAAGCGCTTTGCCCACTGTTCCCTGTCGAAGCTGACACACTGTCCTTCATGCAAGGTTTTAAACCTCTTGCTCTGTATGGCGCTGAAATGGACAAAAATATCCTCTCCACCGTCGCTGCTTGTGATGAAGCCAAAGCCCTTCTTCTCATTAAACCATTTGACAGTGTCTTCCGCCATTGCCTGCAGCCTCCTTCCTGGATATCTGAAAAAATCCCCAGCGATTGCCTCTGCCCCGGTACTACATCTGTTATGCCGGTATCCCCGTGGGTTCGGGGCTGCATTGGGAAAAGGAATACCATCTAGAGCTCTCCACGCGACTTGGCAAATTCCCTGAGCAGTTTTTCCTCTTTCTTGCTCAGATTGGTCGGCAGCTCAACCATGGCCTGGACCAGTTGATCCCCCCTCCCGAATCCACGCAGATGGGGGATGCCTTTCCCCTTCAGTTTGAATATCTTGCCGTGAGGAGTATGCTTCGGTATTTTTATTCGCTCTGTCCCCTCAAGTGTGGGAACCTCGATGGTTCCACCAAGGACTGCCTGCGTCATGGGGATGGTGATGCGACAGACGATGTCCTGTCCGTCCCGTTCGAAAAATTCATGGGGTTCCACATGCAGAAAAACATACAGGTCCCCTCTCGCTCCGCCGAATATCCCCTCTTCTCCCTCCCCTCGCAACCGGAGACGCGAACCGGTTTCGACCCCCGGTGGTATCTTCAACTGTATTGATTTTTGCAACTTGATTTTTCCGGTCCCCCGGCAGGTCGTGCAGGGATCTTCGATAATCCTGCCGGCGCCGTGACACTGGGGGCAGGTTGAACTAATGCTGAAAAATCCGCTTGACTTGGTTACCTGGCCTGTTCCCCGGCATGTGGGGCATGTCGAAGGTTGCGTCCCAGGGGCAGCGCCGTTCCCCCGACATGTTGTGCACCCCTCTAACCGCTCAATCTCAATTTCCGGGGATGTCCCGAATGCCGCATCCATGAAAGAGATCTTCAGATCATACCGGAGATCCGCTCCCTGCCGGGGCGCTGTCCGCGAACGCCCCCTGCCTGTTTCAAACCCGAAAATTCCTTCAAAGATATCACCAAAGCTCGAAAAGATGTCCTCGAACCCGGAAAATCCTTGAAACCCGTTCCCTCTCAAACCGTCATGGCCATACCGGTCATAGACCTCCCTCTTCCGTGGATCGGAGAGGACTTCGTACGCTTCGGCGGCCTCCTTGAATTTTTCCTCGGCCTCTTGGTCTCCGGGATTTCGGTCAGGATGGTATTTGAGGGCCATCGTGCGGTATGCTGCTTTGAGTTCGGTGTTCGAGGCGTTGCGGTCAACGCCAAGGATTGCATAGTAGTCGTTCTTCATGAATTTGCCGTATGGATTCCCGTTCGCTCGGAGAATTTACTGTTCGCATGGACCTGCCAGGGGGATACGAACGGTGTTCTTAAGATAAGGACTGACCGGGAATATGTCAAGGAGAGGACCCCCGGAAAAGGCTCAACCGACAATCCGTTGCAAGACCTCTTGATATTTTTCCGCCGTTCCCCTGATGACATCCCCGGGAAGAGGCGGGGGGGGCGGTTTTTTGTTCCAGGACATCGAGAGAAGGTAATCCCTCAGAAACTGCTTGTCGAAACTCTTCTGCGAACGACCTTCTTCAAAATCGTCCTCGGGCCAGAAACGGGACGAGTCGGGGGTCAGGAGTTCATCGATCAGTATCAGTTCTCCGTCTATGGTCCCAAATTCCATCTTGGTATCGGCGATGATAATGCCCCCCTGCGCGGCAATTGACCGTGCGCGCTCATAGATCTTCATACTGACGGCGATAACCCGCTCCGTCATGTCACG
>CAZAST010000075.1:0-9678 GCA_964487805.1 uncultured Syntrophaceae bacterium | reverse complement strand
AGATACAGGACACGACGGGGTGTCTGCACTGTCTGCGGTGCATGAACCGTTGTCCCGCCAACGCCATCTCGTTCGGCAGGCTCTCAAAGGGTCCCAACCAGTTTACGACCAGGCTCCGGGACCGTCTATTCAGTCTCGCAGTCTCCGGCGCCCGCAACCCCCACTGGGCAAATTTCCGCTCCATACGCCACGCCTGGCGCTGCGCCACCCTCCACTACTGGACAACCCATTGGTTCCGCCCCGAGCGGTGAGGGGGGGGCTTTTACCAATACTGTATTTGGAAGAATTTCTGTTAGTGCATAAAAACACCAGCCCCTAGCCAGACATACCCACCACCATCCTGTGTAACGCTTGATACACCAACAGTTGAATTATCATCAAATGTTCCACTGTGTACGTAGAAACTGGAAGTCCCATCCACATGGGCGACTCCGCCATAATTGGCTTCAGAACAATTGAAACCAGATATTTCCCCGCTGACAAAATGGCAAAGGGAGTTATTGGCAAGCATGATCGCGGAGAACCGACTGTTATCTTTACCCGAAGTATCATTAAACGTGAAGCCCTGAAGCGTTACCCGTGCGCCCGCGGCGGAAAAAAGCGGCGCGGCAGCAACCCCTCCTGCAGTTCTTTGCGCATCAGTAATTCTGACACCCCGCACTACCAGAGATGAGCCGGGTTGCTGTACATTGAAGATTGGCTCGTCCCGATAAAGAGTTGTGAAATAACTAATATCAAGGAAATAAATCCCGCAATCTATAAGCAGATGGGCTTGACCACTAGCCGGATAAGCAAATGCTGACCCTTCCCCATTACACATAAAAACTACATTACTTTGCATTTTAATATGACAATGCGAGCTTTCCCGCAAGTTCAATACTGATCCTGAAGGTATGGTATAAGTAATACCGGCAAGATTTATTACCCGCGTGCTCCCATCCTGTGGAGCAGTACTTAGCCAGTTAGCTAATTCACCATAATCACCAGCATCCCTGCTTTCTATTGAACTCAAATTACCGTCCGCATTAATACAATACTCAACTCCAGGCGCTGGCGATACAACCTCGAATTTGTAGTAGTTACAATTGTTGTTTTCGGGAGTACTGGAAAGTACGTTCGTTCCGTTTGAATAGGTATTGAACTCCAGTGTCGCGACAGGACTATTGGTAAGGAATGCATCTGCCATAATTGTTGCTCCGGCAGTCACCAGATGTACTACGTTCGAGCTGGGTATCTGAACGTCGGCGGCGCCCAGTATTAGCGTTGTGTACTGATTATTAAGATAAAAAGCGATGTTTGTTTCAGCAACCCCGATTTTGGGAGACTGGTTCCCGGAAATTACTCCGGAGTTCAGGGTGAATGTCGAAGGACTTAGATTAGCACCGGTGATATATACACCATCGCCCTGACTGTTGATCAAAGTCGGATTTACCAGATTCGCGCTGTTGCCGGTAATCTGACCAAGGGTCATGGTTGTTGTTCCATTATCCCCGATAAAGAGCCCACCACCACGACTAGTGGCTGCTGTACCGGTATTGTCTGAAATAGTGGTTCCGTTCAGATTGAGCGTTGACGAATTTCCCTGATATACACCGGCGCCGTAAGCTCTATCAAGTACAACAATAACGTTCTGTGAAATCGTGCAAGCAGTAAGGGTACAATCAGTTGACGCAAAAAACAGTCCGGCACCTTCACCATCAGAACCGGTGTACTCTGGTGTAATATAATTCTCGTTGATGAGTACAGTATTACACTGCATAGATGAAACAACGTTCACATATACACCCGCACCGGTTCCTCCAAGAAGAGCCGCACCGGAAATCCCGTTCAAGGTTATAGTAACATTGTTCATAATGACAGAAGAAGAATTTTCAATACATAATCCGGCCCCATACCCGGATTTATTAGTTCCATTACCAGAACTAATTGTGTTTTCAGTAATAGTCGTCCCTTGATCCGCAAAAAATGTACCATGTCCTACATAGATTCCACTTCCATACATAGATGTATAATCGGATAAATCATTACCGATTACAGTAGTATCATGCAGCGTAAGACTCTCGACCCAGCAGTAGATTCCGGCACCCAAACCTGTTGCACTACCGGAAGAATCATTATTCTCTATAACACAGTCAGCAAGAACTACCCGTGCGTGTTCATTATATACATAAAGCCCTGCTCCGCTTCCCCAGTATACCGCGTTAAGTATCTGCAATTCACTAAGTGTCAGATCAAGTTCACCAGCACCTGTAACAGTCATACCGCGGACGTATGGAGCTGACTCGGCGTTGATGGCATAGAGACCCTGACCGTCAATAATCAGCTGTGTCGCTTCGGTTATCACAAGATTCGCCAGTGCGCCTGAGGTTCCGTCTTCCCTGGTAATATCGTTCAACAACACGATCCGGTTCGTGGGGTTGTTCTTGTTCGGGAACTTTGCGTACGCACCGCTGATTGTTTTACAGGGCTGACCCTGAGTTCCGGGGTTGGTATCGACACCAGTATTGTTATCCACGTACACATTGGCGGTACTGGTTACCGTAACCGTTATGGTTACCGGATCGGAATCGGCGTACCCGTTCCCGGAAGCCCACGCGGTTATACTGTACGTACCCGTGGTGAGTGGCAGGGTATAATCCATTGTAGTAAAGGTTTGCTCGGCACCACTGTCAACCCGGTACAATACCGTGCTGGCGGAATTCGGCAAATGCATGATAACCTCCGCCGTTCCGCCGACGCCGCCGTCCAGAGTTGTGGAACTTCCGGCTGCAAGGGTTGTACCTGCGGCGGTGGTAAAGGTGACCGGGTCAAGCTGCTGTTCGATAATGACATGAATGGTCGTCGGATCGGAGTCGGTGTACCCGGTTCGCGTTGCCCAAGCGGTAATCTCGTGGGCACCGACAGCGAGAGTGATTTCCTCCTGTGCGCCGGTAAAAGTTTGTTCGGCGCCGCCGTTTACCGTGTAATGGACCGTTGCGGCGGTATTCGGGGAAACCACGAATATGGACGTTTCACCGGAATCAAGCGTTCTCGTAGCGCCTGCCGGAATCGACAAGCCTCCGTAGGTGGTAAAGGTAACCGGAGACAGTTTTTGCACGTCCGTCGTTACCGTTATGGTTACCGGGTCGGAATCAATGTAGCCGGTCATGGACGCATGGGCGGTGATAACCGAGGTTCCCGCCGGAAGGGTAATCGTTCGCCGGGTTTCGGTAAAGCTCTGCTCTGCCGTTATAACCCCGTCTGTTACCACCGTGTACATAACCGTGGAACCGGGATTCGTGTTGATGAGGATTACTTGTGCGCCATCTCCCGGCAACGTTATGAATGAACCGTCCGGGATCTCGGTGGTGTTATGTCGCTCAAAACGCACCGGTACCAGCTGGTCCCCTTCCGTGGAAGTAATCACGGACCGGAGAAGACCGCGCCGGTCCCGCACGCCGATGGTAAAGGCCGCGGCGGGTTCGTCCGCATAGCTGACCGATGTAGTAAGGTACACCGGAGTCATGCCGCTTTGCGGGGTAAACGCATCAAGCTCCGCGACTGTAAAAAGTCCGCCGGCAGGTTCGGTCGTGGACGCGCCGCTTTCCAGGAAGGTTATGGACTGAACGGCGCCGGTGGTCAGCGACGAAATCGTCCAGACATCTTCGTCGAGCTCAATTGACGCGAGATCGTCATGAATGGAGTCCGAAAGATCAAGATTGAAACAGACAACATAGTTGTTCGCGCTGTCCAGCATGACCCGGGAACCGGCCGGCAGAGGAGGAAGACTGTTTGACCTGAGCGTAAACCGGTAGGAAGGAAAGTTCCGGCCGGTTTCCGCGTCGGCGAGCGATATCGTCCCCGAAAGATTACCCCCGCCCTCGTGCAGGACGAGAAAGTCCGGAGACAACTCGAGAGAGAGCCCCGTCCAGCTGCCATTAAAGTAGAGCGAACACGCACCCTCCGTACGTGAAGCCTCTACCGTATCGTCATTGAAGCGGACCGTTGCCGTCATCTCATATTCATTCGGATTGCGTAACCAGAAATTCACCCTGGCCGAGCCCGCGGAAGGAACACTGTCCACGCCATCACCGTCAATATGATATTCGGTCAAAATGCCATGACCGTAAATAAACGCGTCTTCCGTATACCGTTCGAGGTACCCCTTTACGGGCGAAAGGTAATCGGAACAGGACGAAAGAGCGAACATCAGTGCGGCGAGCGTCAGAACGACGGATCGGTTTCGGGTCATTTGTATCCCCCCGGGAATCCTAAAACTGCCATCCGGCGGAAAGCGACGGATGAACGGAAAAAGTCCGCATATCGTCCATGAATGTCATGGAACAATCGGCGGAACCCTCGATATAGAGCCGTTTGAGTACATAGACCTGCAGCGATGCGCCGGCAAGCGCGGACATGCTCCAGGGAGAAGTGGACGGCGTGGTGAAACTGTTGTCAAATTCAAAGTGAAGATCATGGAACATGGTCACGCCGGGACCGGCGTGCAGATCGAGCACCAGGCGCTGCTTTATGAGCACTTTCTGGAAGACAAAGACACAGTGCGCCATGAGCCAGTTCGTGGAAAGCGTGTAGAATTCGGTGTCATTTGAAAGCATTGACCCCGCGGCATACAGGCCCACACCGAAATAGCCGAATTTGCGCTTAACGGGGATGAAGGTCACCTTGACCACCGCGCCGAGCGGAAAGGCGGTGGTGTCAAAATAGTGGCCGACGGTATCGTCCCACAGGACGATAAGAGGCATATACCCGGCGGAAACGTCCAGATCCATCAGCTTGAAAAAGGCGAATTTTACCGGGCCCGCCGCGTGGGTGAGTCCGCCGGGGTTTTCCACCTCGAGCTCATACAACCCCACTTCAATGTCGTCCAGGGAAAAAAGAACTTCCGCGTTCCGTTCATCGTCGTCTACCCTGCCCAAACGGCCGGTATAGGAACGGCCCGGCGGCTCGATCGAGCGGAAGCGATACACGGATTCGGCAAGAAGGTTCCGGCCGCTCACCGAGAAAAGGTCTGTGTTTTCCTCGTCAAAATAAATGACGTCCGGAGACACGCCGCCAACACGGGGCTGGATCGCCCGCAAAATGGTAAAGGGAAACCATTCCGACGTTACGGCGGGTTTGTCCAGCAGGTTGTACACCACCAGACGATACCGGTATTCCCCCGCGGTCAGCTGTACCTCAAGCTCGCTCTCTTCCACCCGGGCTTCGTTCACGGTTTCCCAGCCGCGGTTGTTTTGCCGCTGTACAACAACATCGTAAAACGGACAGTAGGGCACCGGATCCCAGCGGAGCATCTGGGTAAAGACCACGTCGCCTTCAACTTCCTCGAACCAGAAGTCGGGATCCGTGTCCGGATTTTCTGCCGGGCTATCAGTGCCGTGAGAGCTTTCAGTGTTGACTTTGCTTTCAGTGCCGGATGCCGGCTTGTCGACAGGCGCGGGTTCCAGGGAGCCTTCCTCCGCGCCAAGGGGCAGGCAGAGGCCGGCGAGAAACAAAAGAAAGAGGAGCGTCAAACCCGACAGACGAACCGGCCTAGTTGCCATAGAGCGTCCTCCGGGTCCGTGAACGGGGGATGACCATTTCGGGCAAGTACACGGTAAAGTCCGACTCCGCGGGGGTTCCCTTCTGGATTGCCGTACCGTCTTTCTGGAGCCGCAGGGCTTCCACCGTCCAGCGGAAGCTGCCGGTATCCAGTTCGGATATATCGGTAATGACATACGCCGACGACTCGTGGGCGGTCGCCAGGTGAACAATGGTTCCGGCGTCATTTTTGATTTCAAAACGGTAATGGCTCGCCCCTTCCACGGGGTCCCAGGAGAATTTCAGCGGTTCCCGGGATTCGATAAACTCCGGGCCATACCGGGTGCCGGCCGGCGGTTCGCGCAGAACCGGGGCGGAAAGGCGGGGTATCATGAGTACCTGAATCGACCGCGGAGATGCGGGCGTCATGTTGAGTCCGTCATGGGACGTACCGGCGACCGTCCACCACCAGAGGCCTTCCTCAAGCGGCGGGAGCGGGGCGGTCCGGCCGGGATTGACGATGATGACGGGATCACCGGACGGGATGGCATCGGGATTCCGCGCGAGGACGGCAAGACTCGTCCGGTCCCGGGTAATGATGAGCCGGGTCCGTTCGGTCGCTTCCGGTGCCCGCCAGCGGACAGGTACCGGATTGAGACGGGCGTCAAGACCGTCCACCCGGGCGCCGTCGCGCGGCGAGAAAAGAACGACGGGATTGAGATGACGCATGGTAAACGCGTACCGGCCTACGGCGCCGTTTCGCCGTGTCGCATGAGCGGTTTCTTCGGCAAAAGCCTGAACCGTCCAGAACCAGTTTCCTTCCGGGATGCTTTCACGCGACAGTTCGGTTTCGGTTCCCGTTAGCCATGCGCGTTCGAGAAGCGGTTCGTTTTCATTGTCGCTCCGGTACAGGCGGAAGGTATAGGACGTGGCGCCCGTAACCGGTTTCCAGCTGAAGGTGACCGAACCACCCGGACGCGCGACCACCCGGGATTCGGTCTCGGGGGAAACGGGAACCGGGGTATTGAGCGGACCGGCAACTGTGAAGCGCCGGGGGCTCGCCGAGATTTCAAGACCGGCTGCGCGCGTAACGACACGCCAGTACCAGATTCCGGTATCAAGATAGGGACAGCTCGCGCTTCCACCGTTTTGCACCTGATTGATCACGGGAGACGAAAAATCGCTCGAAGACGCTATCTGGAGCCGGGTATCCTCGGCACTGTTCGTTTTCCAGGTAAAGGGCGTGTCGGCGACGAGGCCCTGCGCGATAGTGTAACCGTCGGGAGGATACAACAGGCGCTGTTCGGTCGCCTCTTCCATGGCGACAAACTGACGTACCGACGCGGGATAGGACTCGGTTCCCTCCTGGTCAACATGACGGACCGACCAGTACCAGCGGCCTTCCCGAAGGAGTGTCGCCGCGGTGGACAGATTGAAAACATTCCCGCGAACCGTTTCGCTCACGATCGGGGAGAGAAGCGATTCGTTGTCCGCGATGGTGATAATCGCGCTTTCAGCGTCGGCCGAGCTTTTCCATGAAAAGAGGATTGTATGGTTGTTTCCGCCGGTGCTCACAATTTCATCCCGACGGGGAACAAGAAGTTCGGGCACCGAAAGCGCTTCCTTGCGGAGTACGGTAAAACGGCTCACCGGGGTCGGCCCGACATAGCCGGTATTGTTTACGGGGTACCAGGGCGTTACCTGCCAGTACCACACCCCTTCTCCGAGAGACGAAACTATGGATGACGGTCTCGAACAACGCTGTTCGACAACCGGATTGTTCATGCCGGGATTATCAGCGACGTTCAGCCGCCAAAAACTGGTATAGTCATTTTCTGTCCAGATAAACCGGATCGCCGGATACCGTGAGCGGAACCGGTACTCATAGTTTTCTGCCGGCGCGATGACCATGGGATCAAGAGCGTCGCAGACCTGGAACTGTCCCTCTTCGAGCGTGCCGGTTTCGTCCCGGAGCTGCCAGTACCAGGGGCCCGGGTCAAGCGGAACTTCGATGCCGGCGGACGAAGACACGGCGACGCTCAGGGCGTCGGATTCAAAGGTCCGCGACGATGAAAAGACCAGCGTAACCGGTCCCGCCTCGCCGATTTCGGCGTCCGGAGAAAAGCGGAACGGAACCGGATAGGAACCGCGCTCATGCTGGAGAAACCGCGAATTCAGCGCGGGGGATGTAACGAGCGTACGGGAAGAAGTGGTAATTTCGGAGCCGGAAACCTGCGCGTTCATGCCGCTTTCCAGCTGCGTACCGGCCGAATCGGCGACCGTGCCGTCGAGCACGCGGAGCGATAGACTGGCTTCGCCGCCGCGCGCCGCGACTGAAGAACCCGGCGCGAGAGACAGCGTGTTCCCGCCGGAAGAAAGATTCATGGAACGCGAACCCGCGGTGTTAGACACAAGAACCGTACCGTCTTCCAGGGAGACCTGCGCGTCCCCGCCTTCCAGCACAAAGACCTGGATCATGGTGTTTTCCGTCAGATCCACACTGCTGCCGTCGTCAAAATGGAGGGTAGCTTCCGACCGTTCGGCCGTTCTGATCGTGTCGCCGTTATAGATGGGAGATTCCTGGCGGAGCCGGTCCCACAGAACCCGGTCCACCGTACGGCGCTGGGCCGTGCGGTATTTGAACGTGATCGTCGCGACCGGCGTCTCGTTCAGCTTGACGAGCGCCGCATTCAGTTCCGTTATAAACGCGTGAAGACTGACCCCGATCCCGACGAGACAAAGCAACAGGACCAGGACATCTTCAACTCTGGATCGTGTACTTTCTTTCTTCGGCATCAAGATCAACCTTTTGATATTCGGGAACGGGAAGGCCCAGCATGGCGCGCACTTCATTCAGCGTTGTCGGTCCCCGGGCGCCGGAACCGGGAATCTCCGTTTCGGAGGGAATATTGATTACGGCGTACAAGCGGATCGCGTCTTCCTTGCCCTTCACGGATACGGACGGCATCCGCTCAACGAGGACATAATCGCGAACGAGCCGCCAAGTCGCTTCGGTAATGAGGATATCGGTACACAGCGGCTTGTTCAGGGATTCGGTCCGCGACGCGAGATTGACCGCGTCTCCGATAACCGTATACTCCATGCGCTCATGGGAACCGATCTGCCCGGCGACAACCTCGCCGGTATTGATGCCGCAACCGATCCGGATAATCGGCTTGCGGTCTCCGCCGCGGCCCTTGTTGTAATCCGCGAGCGCCGCGCGCATCATCATCGCCGCGCGGATACAGTTTTTCGCGTCCTGCTCCACAGAGCCGGAAGACACCGGCGCTCCCCAGAGCGCCATGACCGCGTCGCCGATAAACTTGTCAACCACGCCATGATTTGAATTGACGCAGGCGACCATGCGGGACATGTATTCGTTCAGGAACTCGACAACCTCATAGGCTTCGAGTTTCTCTGAAATTGACGTAAAAGCACGGATATCGGAAAAGAAGATGGTCGCCGTTTTCGTCTCGCCGCCGAGCGTCAGTTCACCCCGCGCGGCTTTTGCCGCGATCTCGGGATTGATGAACCGGCCGAACGTATCCTTGAGCCGTTCACGCTCCGCGAGGCCCTCGGCCATCTCGCCGAACCGCCGGGTAAGAATACCGAGCTCGTCGCGGCTTCGTGAGGAAAGGGAAACCTCGAAGTTTCCCTGCGCGACCTGCAGGGACGCATCCGCGAGGCGGCGAACCGGCCGGCTGATCGACTTGGAAAAAAACCAGATAAAAAGAATGGCCGTAAAAAGAACCGCCGCCGTAAGCCAGATGTTCTGGATGGTGGTTTTGCGAACCCCCTCGAAAATCGCCGAAGCGGGTACCGTGGTCAGGACACCAAGGTCCGCAAAACCGAGCCGGCGATACGCGCCGTAATGGTCGCCGTCCGCAAACGACTCCGTTTCGGCAACGGTGAACCGTGTCTGCCGGTTAAGATCATTGTTTTCGCGCATTTGCACCACGAGCGGAAAATCCCGCAGGGAAAGCCCCGCGAGCACCAGATTCTGGTCTGGATGGACCAGAAGATCCCCGCGATGATTCACGATGAAGGTGGTATTGAGCGTCCCCGAACCGAACGTTGTGGTGAGCGATTCCGTGGAAAAGAGGATGACCGCCGCCTGGGCGTACCCCCATTCCTGCCAGGGATAGAGGAGGGCCATCATCG
>CAZAST010000074.1:8222-9750 GCA_964487805.1 uncultured Syntrophaceae bacterium | reverse complement strand
ATCCCATGTATGCTCTCCGCGCTGTAGCGTTTTAGAAAAAGATAAATGTCTGAATCACATGTCCGGCTGTAAGGCGCATTATAAGGAAAAGCCCGTTACCGCTCCAGAGTGTTCACCTTAACAGGCCGTGACCGGGAGATTCCCCCATTCATGGTTTGATACAACCATGCGCAGTATGGTATAGGTGCGCAAACATACCACAGTTGTCAGGTGATTCAAATAATGATTTTCCCGTTCATCCATCGCGTGCAACACCCCATGAAAAAGAAGAGCGGATTGCTGTTATGATACCCGACATAGCATACCTGATTCTCAACTATAACCCCGCGGGGGAAGAAACCGCCCAGGAGATCCTGGATCAGACCATACAGGCCTTCTATAACAGAAAAAGTAAGAAGCTGACGTGCGATGTATTTCTTCTGGATCAGGGATCCGTGCAAACCCACAGGACATGGCTCGTGGAAAAGCAACAACGCTACGGCTTTTCAACCATATTATTAAATCGCAACATAGGAATCAGCCGGGCCATAAATTTTTTCGTCAGGACCTGCAAATCCCCGGTCATTGGACTGATCACGTCGGATGTCATCATTACTTCGGGAATGGATGAGGATCTGTACAACAAGGTACAGATTGATGAAATCTATCAGGCAGCCCCCTTTACAGATAAAAGTGATGTTGATTACCAACGGTGGCAGCCGGGAGAAGCCTTCGGCTCGGATAACTTAGATCTCCGTGACCTGAAGAAGAAAGGGTCTTCTTTTCTGGGGAGATTTTTCAACAACGGGCCTTCCGGTTATCTGCGATGTCTGGGGCTTGAACTGAATGTCATGTTCTGGAGACGATCGGTCTTCGACAAAGTCGGGTATTTTGATGAACGATGGAAAGCCTGTTATGAAAACAACGATTTTTCATTGCGGTGTTTCCTAGCCGGCGGGTGCTCGGCGTTGAGCTATAATTCTTTCGTCTGGCATTTTCATAAAACAACGGAGAAGAATAGCTCCAGAGAACAGTGCTATGACGGCTATATCGACGACTGGCACGGGACAATAAAAAAATTGTGGGATGATAAGTGGCCGCGTCTCAACTCATACATTGACATTTATAAGGTATTGAAGGATAAGCGCATCAGCGATTTCACGGATTTATATGAACAATTTCAGCATAATACCTATCTCCCCTACGAGCAGGATGTCGGGTATTTTTGATGCGGTTGCATGATACAAACACATTCTTCACTTCGGGATATTTCGGGTAATGTGTTGTGCATAGGAATCAAATCAGGGGGCATGTATCGCAATTGAGCGTACAAAGCGAAAGAGAAAAAATATGGCGTACCCTGAGCTATAGCATTCCTGTCCTGGTGGGAGTTTTCCTTTTTTTTGTCCCTTTCCCGCATACCACTGCGATCAAAGAAATCTGTTTTTATCTTGCCATTGCGATCTCGCTGGTTTTGATTGTTTCCAAACAGGGTAGTTTTACGTTCAAAACACCCCTGGCATATCCTCTGATACTTTTTTTTCTGTGG
>CAZAST010000074.1:0-8198 GCA_964487805.1 uncultured Syntrophaceae bacterium | reverse complement strand
CTGCTCAGTATTTTCTGGTCACTCAATGTGGAAAACAGTATCAGCGATGTCCGTAAGTATTTGCTGAACCACATCATTCTGTATTTTCTTTTGATCAACGCTTTTCATTCGAGGCAGCGGCTTGGCTCCCTGACCTGGATTGTCGTTCTGTCCGCCACGGTTTTTGCAGTGATAGGGATGATCTACTACTACATGATATCAGGCGCTTCGATTGAAACGGTACGGTTTGGCCATATATTGAACTCCGTCAACGTGTCCACGGAACTCCCCGTTAATTTTATCGGCACGCTGACCGTTTTTTCCGTTATTCTCTGTCTGCACCTGTACTTTCAAGAGCGCAGGGTATATCGCCGTGTGTTCATCATGGCCTGTACTATTCCGGTGGGTATGGCGACGCTCCTCACTCAGAGCAGGGGGACCTTTCTGTCATTGGTAGTCGCATTAGCACTTCTGTCGCTCATCAAAGCCAAAAAAAGCGTCCTTTTGTTGTTACTTGCTGTGACAATTGTGATTGTCATGGCGACGCCTTTGAAAGACAGGTTGGGAGGAAACTTCCACAACCTCAAGGAACGATTGTATATCAACTATATCACCTGTGACGTCATCAAAGACCATCCACTCTTGGGCATCGGTTTCGGCATGCAAACATTTATCAATGATATTAATAAGGAGTCATACGTGAGTAAAGTGCCGGCGGGATATAGACCAGCGGAAATATATACGCCCCATAATTGGCTGTTGGACATTACCGTGCGGCTGGGCTTAATCGGCCTCTTATTATTTTTATATATACTTTTTGTCTTTGGAATGATGTGCTGGGAAATAATCAGACATCCCCGAAATCTGTACATCAGGGACTGGGGAATATCAACGGCGGTTGCATTTGTCGGCTACTTCATCATAGGAATGGCTGAGCCCGTATTTCTGTTCCGGGCATCGGCCACAGTATTTTTTATCATTCTTGCTCTCATTACGATACTGTGGCATCTTAATCAGGAGACGCAGGGCGGTTGTAGTCAGCCATGTGAGGCTTACTGTTAAACCGGGGCAGCAGTCTGTATGTACTGCCCGGGTTACCGTTAAAAACAGGGGACTGAATATCCTCAAAGGGGACTATCACGTTTGCAGCGGTGTGAAAAATGATCAAGTTCCTGGTTAACAGTATGTTGCATCTTGTGCCCCGAAGGCTCAGGTACGAACTATGCCGTCATCATGTCAATAAAGAGTTTTCGGAAAATGATAGCGATTTTACTGAAAATGGGGAACTCTGGCTGATGGAACAACTTCTTCCCTCGGCAGGGACTGTCTTTGAGGCCGGCTCCTACACGGGCGAATGGGCGTCGCACGCGTTGCGTATTAATCCCAAGATTGAGATTCACTGTTTCGAGCCCCACAAGGAATCGTTTGACAAATTCCAGCAAAAAGGGTTTGGGGGCAATGTTACTGCCAACCGGTGTGGACTGGGGGCAAAAGATGGTCAGGGAATTCTTTATATAGTCGAAGGGATGAGCGAGGGGAATTCGCTCTATCGCCGCCGGGGTCTCGAAGGAATGATGGGCCGTGAAACCAGACATGGAACCGAGGAGGTTGAAATAATAACTCTTGACAGCTATTGCAAAGAAAAATCGATACAACGAATTGATTTTCTCAAGATAGATGTGGAAGGAAATGAATTCGCCGTCATTGAAGGGGGAAGAGATGCCTTTAAACGTGAAGCCGTAAGGGTAACGCTGTTTGAATACGGTGGCACATATATAGATTCAAGGATACTTTTGAAGGACTTCTACGACTTTTTCACGGGAATGAACTACAGCTTTTTTCTCTTGTATCCAAAGAAGGTTCGGCCTGTTCCGCGTTACGACCAGAGATTGGAAAATTTTCAGTACAAAAACTTCCTCATCGTCAATAACAATGAAACATTGAAAAAACCCTTTTGTTTGACGTAAAAGGTACGTAATCGAACGATTGATTTGTTCAAAACCGTCAAAACTTCTGGCAATGTGAGGGGTAGGGCGTGGGAGTGCGAGGCCTTACGCAATCAGTAAAACGGCAACGCTGCTGAGCAAGATATCTAGTAAATAGGTGGGTTTGATATGGCGTATGATAGACCGGGTTCAATGATGTATTTACCTGTAATGATATGTACTCGGGATTTGTTGTGGATTATAGGTTGTCATACTATTGCCTGATCCTATAAAGACATTCTGAGGCAAAGATACCATGGGTTTACATTATCTCGGATTTATAAGAGATTTTTTAACCTTTAAGAAATTATCGGGACAATCGGGGCGGCGCTTTTCCACCCGCTGGAAGGATCGGCTTCTCTGTCTCAAAGATAAGAAGGCTCAGCACGATGTCGAACCCCACTACACTTACCATCCTGCATGGGCCGCTCGCGTTGTAGCAAAGATTAACCCTGAAATCCATATAGACATTTCTTCCCATCTATCTTTTTGTACCATCGTTTCCGCATTTGTTCCAGTCAAGTTTTATGAATATCGCAAGACAAATCTAACGCTTGACAATTTAACATCTGAATCGGCCGACTTATTACATCTGCCGTTTGAAAATGAGAGCATTCAATCGATCTCATGCATGCACGTTGTTGAACATATAGGGTTGGGACGGTATGGCGATACGTTGGATCCGGATGGGGACTTGAAGGCTATTGCTGAGTTGAAGCGGGTGCTGGCCATTGGCGGATCCTTACTGCTGGTGGTCCCTATAGGGAAACCATCGATATTTTTCAACGCCCATCGGATATATTCTTACGAGCAAGTCATGAGTTATTTCGAAGAACTTGATCTTGAAGAATTCAGTCTGATTACAGAGGACAATGAAAGAGGTGGATTGCTCCGTCATGCGACAGGGGAAATGGCCGATCAGGAGATATATGGATGTGGTTGCTTCTGGTTCAAGAAAAAGCTATCACCAGGATAACCATTCAAATTTTTCAAGATGACGAACAGGCAGCTGTATGGATGCACTGAGGGGAATTTATCTCACCGAGATATATGTGCTCATAAGTATTCTGTAACGAACGGTTCGAAGACGCGGCGTGGGGCATGACAGATACAGAGATTGTAAAAGATGAACAGCCGGCACTGTCCGTTATCATCGTGTCTTATAATACCGTTGATATGATCGGGAATTGCCTCACATCTGTTCTTGCGCCACACGATAGAATCAACCAGGAAATATTCGTTGTCGATAATGCGTCAACAGACGGAAGTCAGGCTTTCATACAAGACAATTTCCCCTCCGTTCATCTCATACCCAATACCGAAAATGCCGGTTTCGCGGCCGCCAATAACCAGGTGTTGCCTCAATGTAAAGGGGAATACATATTCTTTCTTAATCCGGACACTGAGGTTTTTCCGGATACCCTCAATCAAGCCGTGGCATTTATGGATGCGACGCCGCGCGTAGGTCTCGCCGGAACAAAAATGATCAATCCCGACGGGACACCGCAGTGGTCGGTATCATACAAATATCCCGGCCAGCGATACGCGACAAAGGAGCTGTCAGGCCTCCCTGGCGACATCGCCTCCGTTCTCGGTGCCGGCATCATAGGACGCGCCGAACTGATCAAGGCGGCAGGCGGGTTTGACGAAAACTTTTTCCTCTATGGCGAAGACCAGGATCTGTGTCTGAGAATTCGAAAGATGGGCCATGAGATCGGGTATATAGATTCTGCAACTGTTGTACATATCGGCGGGCAGAGTGAAAGGGGTTCATTGCCGGTAGCGGTATGGAAAAAGAAGATTCATGCCGAATATCTTTTTTACAGAAAACACTATATGACCCGGACAATAGAAAAGATAAAGAGGTCTCATATCATAAAAGCGAATTGGAGAATATTGACGCTCGGGCTTTGTTACCCCTTTGCACAAAATAAAGAAAAAGTAAGAGAAAAAATCAAGAAATACCGGATAGCTCTTTGCGAAGCGAAAAACTTCTCTTACGAAAACAGCGAGAGGCCGTAAATAATGGAACCTGCCCCGTTACAGTGCCCCCTGTGTGGCGGTTTGAAGCGAACGGCTCTCATGCAACAGGGGGAATGGACTGTCTACCGGTGTGATGGCTGCGGGCTGGGAGTTCTTGATCCTCGCCCCGACCGGGAAGAATTAAGAAAGCTATACCAAGAAAGCTATTTTGATAGCCAGTATGATGAGGGACTCAACATTGACTCCCCTGAGATGAAACGGCGTATTTCACAGGAGGAACACAGGATCACTTTTTTTAAAAAGTATAAGAAAACCGGAAAAGTGGTAGATATCGGCTGCGGCAGAGGATATTTTCTCCATGCATGCAAAAAACAGGGGTATGACGTTGAAGGCGTAGACATATCTGATGAAGCTGCCGCATACATAACAGATGAACTGAAAATTCCTGTGAGAATCGGACCTCTCGACACAATCGAATTTGAACATGAATCACTTGATGTGATAACCATGTGGCACTTTCTGGAACATACCCCGGATCCGGGAGCGTGCTTGAACAGGATAAAAGGCTGGCTGAAAGCCGATGGGCTGCTGGTTGTTGATGTGCCGAACTATGAAGGCACTGACGCACAGAAGGAATGGGGCGGATGGCCGGGATGGCAACTGCCCTACCATCTGTATCACTTCACGCCCGCCACAGTGGATGCGATGCTGACGAAGCATGGTTTTGAAATCATCAGAACGAAAGATTATCATTCAGAGTACGTCAAGAAGAAATTGCAGAAGATTCCGGGAGTAAGCTTGTTTGCCCGATTGATAGCCAAGCAGTACTCCGGGACAAGCTTCGCCGTTGTCGCACGAAAAAAAACGCAACAATCATTGGAGCATTGAATGGGAATATCAGGATATTATAACAGGTTAATCTCCAGTAAAACCTTTCGCTTCGACAATCTTGTCATCAGCGGAATAGACAACACCACTGTCTTTAAAGTGAATGTTCCCGAAATGACAGAGCAGGAGGTCTGCCTCTTTCATCGGGATGTTGCCTCCGGTGACGGGTATGTTGCATTGTTACATGATGCCATCGAACGCGGAATACTGCACCATGAAGCAACGCCTATTGTCCGCTTTGCCGATGGCGAATATGCCTTTTATCGCAACAGCCTCCACTGTAATGGCCTCTACCAACAGGCGGAATCCAAGGCGGCAATAAAAAAAGCGATGCCTTCGCATATCAAAGCATTGCGGACACTCGCGACATCCGGAAAGATCGCCCCGCTCATTTATCCGGGGAATGTCCGCCCCGGAACGAACAGTCTTGTCTCATTCTTCCGAAAATCAAAGGGAGATGATTCAGCAATACAATTTTTAGATTTCCTGGCCGCCCATCAGATCGAATTGACAGACAGGAACTATATCCCTTTTTATGCGCTCTACGCATACCTGACATCATCGAATTTCTGTAAACTGGTCAACGGGAAAAAGATCTGCATCATCAGTTCCGAATGTAATATGGATTCATGCGCTCACTTCTTCAGCAGATTTCTGAGCCATCCTGAGCTGGCATTCATCGAGATACCGGATTCCTATGTCGCGACGCGGTGGGAATTGATAAAAACGGAGGTGCTCAGTCGTATTCCGACCGATACTGATCTGTGTCTTGTAGGAGCTGGGGTGGGGTCACTCTTGGTATGCGTCGATGCGGCGACTGCCTTGTCCGTCCCGGCAGTTGACGGCGGACATGTATTGAACATGATGAACGGACGGGAAGACAAATCGAGCGGGCCACGACTATACACGCTCCACAAGAATAACACGGCAGATGAAAGATCCCTTCCAGAATTATAGACACGCCCTGAGAGCATGGAAAAACGCGAGGAAACTCCGACGAGAACTCCGTTTCTATACTTCCAGATTTGATGCGCTTGGCCTCGTCCTGCCGGATGAGACAACCATTCGAAATACACTGAGCGGTAAATTCCCCGGTAAAAAACCAAAGCCAAAAGGATCCCTGAACATTATAGCTATCTTTCATCACTATAACTGGGAAAACGAATCATTGAAACCCTCCCTCCAATCCTTTGGCCACGTTCGACATTATGACTGGTTTGATCAATTCAACCACCAGAGAGAGGACTGGCACAAGGGGATAAAAGAAGAGATGAACCGGGATCTTCTCCGCCAGGTGACGGAGTGGCACAGGAAAGATGCCGTTGATGTTGTCTTTACGTACCTCTCCGGCGCACTTGTTTCTCCGGAGGCGATGGAGGAATTAAACCGATTAGGCATACCGTTGGTCAACCTTTCCTTGAATGATAAGGAGTCATTTGTAGGAAAGATCAGGAACGGCCACGCAACCGGCATGCGTGATATATGCCGATATTTCGATATCTGCTGGACGAGCACGGAAGACTCCCTGAAAAAATATTGCGTGGAGGGCGCGCTTCCCGTGTATATGCCGGAAGGCGCAAGTCCTCACATTCACAAGTCCCACGCCGACAAAAAAACGATTGATGTATCTTTTGTCGGTCAATGTTACGGAAATCGCCCAGTCATAATCCAAGCCCTGAAAGATCGCGGCGTTGCTGTTGAAGCCTTTGGATACGGGTGGCCGAATGGCCCTTTGTCCACGGAAGAGATGGTGCGTATCTATTCAAGAAGCAGAATCAATCTTGGGTTCGGTGGCGTCGCGGGACATCAGAATACGTTTTGTCTCAAAGGGAGAGATTTCGAGATACCCATGAGCGGAGGGCTGTATCTCACGGAACATTCCCCTGAACTCGAACGGGTCTTCAAACCCGGGAAAGAAATCCTGACCTATAAAACCTTTGACGAGCTTGTCACGAAGATTCAGTACTTCTTAGCCCACCCTGATGAAGCGGACACTATCAGAAAAGAAGGAGCCCTTCGAGCGCGTACAGAGCATACCTGGGAAATGAGATTCGAAAAGATATTCACACTGATGGGATTGATTTGACGGGAGTGTTCGATGATAAAGCTCGCGAAGTTATTACCGCCATCACCGACGGCCGACGGGACAAGCAGTGCATCAGAGCTTGGAACAGATCACAAGACGGAACGTCATGCTTTTTCACACCCTGTTTTGCATAACACCTGGCAGCGCACCGTGAGATGGTAGCTTTAGCAGGTTTCCTTGTTTCCGTAGTTCAAGGATTCCTGTATAGCCTGTCTCACTCTATCAACCGATAACTCCTCGAGACATGTGCTTATCCCTTTGCCGTCACATCCCTTCTGATAACAGGGGGAACAATTGCGATCCGGCGTAACAACACGGTGCATTTCTCCCACGGGGGCCCAATCCCTCCAGTCGGAGGGTCCGTAAATAGTGATGGTTGGCGTTCCGACAGCGCCGGCAATGTGCGGGGCGGCGCTGTCCACCCCGACATGGAGACTGCTCAGTTTCAATACACCCGTAAGCTCATCCAGGGTGGTTTTCCCGGTCAGATTGTACATTCGTCCTTTACATTGACGGGCAATAGCGGTTGAACGATCTACCTCATCGGAAGCCCCGACAATAACGGTCGATATGTCGTGTTCCTCCCACAGCCAGTCTATAACTCGAATCCATTTTTCATATCCCCACTCTTTGTATCGCCACCGTGAAAAGGGGTTCAGCGTGATCCAGCGGTTTGCAGTTGTCACACCCTCACGTTCCAATAGGCGCTTCACTCTCTCGCTGGTATCCGCGGAGACATGCAGTTTCGGGACGGCGTCTTGCGGAGCTATTCCAAATTCTCTCACAAGACGGAGCGACTGCTCGGCAGCGCCATATATCCTTTTTTCCGAGGCGGGCGGATCGATAAGATGCGTGAAAAGCCGGCTTCGCCAATGTGTCTCAGAATACATAAGGGTAGCCCGTATTGGCGCGCCTGATAAGAAGGCCATGAACGCGCCGCGATCGTCCGATCGGAGATCAAAAACCAGATCGAAACGCTCGTGTCGCAACGTCCTGACAAATTGTATCTGTTGCGTAATTTTCTTTATGGGATTCCCCTTGTACCGCTCGACTTCAAAGATTTTTTGCACGGAAGGGTCCGCTTGGAGAAGCGATCCGAATCCTCCCCGCAACAGAATGGAAACCGCGGCCCCGGGGCATGTCTCCTTGACGGCCCGAAAAGTTGGTGTCGCCCACACCACATCGCCGATGTCGCCAAGCTGTATCAACAACACCTTCTCAATGGTATCTTTCGGGATCGTTACCCCCTTCACAAACATACGCTCAATTCCCTGCAA